>CAIRCR010000365.1 GCA_903877065.1 uncultured Pseudomonadota bacterium | reverse complement strand
GCTCAATTATCAAATTGAACACCATTTGTGGCCAGAAATGACGGCAAGTCAATATCAAAAAGCGCAGCCGCTGGTGAAAGCCCTTTGTAAAAAACACAATATTCCCTATATTCAAGAATCAGTATTTACCCGTTTACGAAAAACGCTTGATATCATGGTAGGCAAAACATCCATGCTTCGCCCCATCCCAAACTATAGCGTCAGCTAAAAAATCACGTTTAATAAAAAAGCCGCGTTAATGATGAAATTAACGCGGCTTTTTTTATGCTTAACTTTTCCACCCAAGCAAAATAAAAAAAACCTCGCTGACAGATTAACAATCAGCGAGGCTGAGAAGCTTAGGTAAGCTAAATAACTTAAATTTTTAGTAGTTCCACTGTAGCTGTGTACGAATCATATCGCCTTTGGCTTGTCCTAGGTTACTTGTGTTTGTTCTATCCATATTTGAATAAGCCACGGTTAACTCAAGGGCTTTCATCATTTGCCATTCCACACCCGCTTCTACTTCTTCAACTGATACGCGTGGTGCGTTGGTTGCTCCTTTATACGCCCCGTCGTATGTTTGCCATTTTACATAAGGCATTAATGAATCATCTGAGCGTAACAATTTATCTATTTTATACATGGCTTGAACATAACCACCACTTAGGCTTTGCTTTTCAATACCGCCTTTACCTTCTGTATCTAATGTAGCTCCCTCACCCCAGTTCCATTCAGATTGCAAACCAAAAGGTTGTGGAAATAAGACAGCATGAACACCTACACGCTCTTCACGAATACCTTTTTTTCCCGCCAAGCCAACAATCGTTTTATCGATATCCGTTTTAAGTAATTTACGACCACTAAGTAACGTCATGTCACCCGTCGTCGTATTAAATTTACCGCTAATAGCGTCCGCACCAATTTCTAATACTTGACCTTTGAAGAATGAACCCAAGAAGTTCAATTCAATTGGATAGGTACTGTGTGCAACTAAATAAAGGTCATCATTTGTTTCGATTTTATTGACACCTTGACCGTTATAAACACCGAAACCTAAAATACCATAGTCACCCGATGTTTTTAAATTTTTCTTCGCTAAATCTTTCCATAATTTTTGTACTTCACTTGGTGACCAGTAAGCGAATAAACCTAAATCACGTTCACTTGGCACAGCACTATTTAACGCATCATTACGATCTAACGCTAAACGATTTTGTGATGACTGTAAGTTCTCCCAACCAAAAGCCACTTTTGATTGACCCGCACGAATACGGTATTCATGTTTTTTATCAAAGGCCAAATCGGCATAAGCATCACGAAGTTGAACAAAGTTTTGTTGTGAATCGCTGACATTACTTGCAAAATCTGGTTGGATATAAAGTGATACGTAATCATTAATATCACCAGAAAATACTAAACGCACTCGACGAAATGTGAATCCGCTATTATCCTTAATACCACTATCACCAGGCGACTTCATTTCTGGATCTTTCGTGCCTCTCGCTTCTCTATCGCCTGAAAGTGGCTGGTTATAACGTAATTGCGTATAGCCGCGCATACTAATTTTGTTAAACCATTTTTCATCATTTTTAGCTGCTGACTCTTTATTAGCTGCAATATGCTCTTCCAAGGCTTTGATTTCATTGCCTTTGAGCTCTAAATCTTGCTCAATTTTTTTGATTTCAGATTTTTCGCTTTCAGTTGCTTGAATAGCATGTTCTTGATTTACGAAATTTGAAGAATGTGATGTTGTATGTGTAGATTC
>CAIRCR010000364.1 GCA_903877065.1 uncultured Pseudomonadota bacterium | reverse complement strand
GATTTGGATTTGATAAGACGTACCTCGGTAATTTCACTAGAAAAACGACTTCTGATGTGTTCATGTGACGGCTGTTGACTATGGCATTCAACACATAAAACCTTTAGATTTCCTGGACTATTGTCACTTTTTCGTCCGTTAGCATGGTGTGTGTGGATTAGTTTTTTGTGGTCACTGAGATCAATATCACAAATTTGACAGGTGTAATAGCAATCCGATTTTCTTCTTGCTGAAATTAGATTCCAGTCTTCCGTATAACCAGAGATAGGCGCACTCAAGTCCGTATACATCGGTAGTTGAGTAATTGGTGATTGAGGGAAACTTTCAAAAAATTCAACTAAGTCAAATGTTTCTACTCCGTAACGTTTACGGTAATTTCTGTTATACCAATTTAGGCAGTTTTTACAGACATCTAATTTTTCTTCAACATCTTTTTCGTAAAAATCATAACTAACTTTTTTATCCATCAGAAAATAGCCAGTTTTACGCTGTGTAACAACATAACGCTCAAAACGCCCCTTGCTTTGCATATTATTTAAAGTTGCACACTGATAAAAATGGTATTTAGGCAGTCCGTAATGTCCAAAGCTATTTATTTCTTTGATGTATAGAAGAATTTGTTTTCCTCTATATTTTAGAAGCCCATTTTTTTGAATCTGAATGTCTTCTATCTGTACATCAATACCTTTTGTTTCGAGGTCAATTATCCAATCAGACTCTATTGCAGTAATTTTTACGTCACTTGTCCAATCTACAGGCTTCGCACCCATATTTTGTACGAGTATTTCTAACGCAGAAAAGTCGATATCTAACTTCATGCCTTACACTCGCTGTAAAATTTTCAAGATTTGTGTTTCAGAGTTCGTTTTGACTTTAAATTCAACTCGACGTGAATGAACAGTATCTTCTATGCCATTTACGAGTATAGGTTTACTTGAAGATAAACCGTTAGCTGTTAGAATTTGCTTTATCCAACCTCGCTCTGAATCAATTTGAGGTAGCATCAAACAATACTCCAACGTTGCGCGTGTTCTATCCTGTGACAATGCCATGTTCTTAAAATAAGTTTTATCATCGGCGGCACTATTTTTACTCCACTCTGAAGACGTATGCCCTTCAATGCGGATCTCCTCTATGTCAGGCTGATATTGCTTTAACACTTTAATATAGCGAGGAAAAAAGTCATCGAGAATTACTTTAAATTTATCCTTAATATCGGCATCGCCTACGTTGAATAAAATGTCGGGTTCTTGAAAACGAAAGGCTAAAGTTTGTTTATCAATTTCTGCATTCCACTTCTGCAAATCATCCTTAAACTCAACCTGCAACTGTTCATAAATAGCTGTTTTAGTTTTTTCGTAAGTAATAGCAATTTCAACTAATTGATTACGGTCTTCACTCACTTGCATCATATAAGTAATGGCAATAAACAAAAAAATTACCATCAAGCCAGACATCATGTCGCTAACTGAAAGCCAGTGTTCGCCTTCCTCTTCATTATGATGTCTCATAATCAACGACCTCGTTTCAAGTCTTCAGCGATTTTAACCACATCTTTTAGCCGCTCAGTCAATGGCGTGTAATCTTTAACAAATTGATTAGACAGGGTAGCTAAATGCTTGCCCATCGTTTCAATGGCTTTTTTAAGTTCTTCTTGCAGAGCTTTGTCTAGTTGCTGTGTTTGCTGCATTAAGGCACTGGTACTTTTTTCCGTGTTTTCAGCTAACAAATGATTGAAGTCCTTACTTGCGGCGTTAACAGAATCTCTTACGGTATTGAACTGGCTCATGATGATGTTATGCAAGCTAGTTTCATACTCTTTGGCGGATGCTTTAGATTGTTCGGTTAATTCACGAAGCGTTTTATCAACAGCAACTTTGACATCTTGACTAACGTTTTTGAGTGTTTGTTCTTGGGTATCTATGCTTTCTGCAATTGTTTCCGCCATAACTTCAAATTCTTTAGCAGTTTCTTGAATAACCGTTTTGAAAGAATCCCCAGCAGTAGCAATCGTTTTGTTCATAGATTCAGATTGGTTTTTAATTGCTTTTTCAAACTCCGTACCTACATTTTGAATGGTCTTATTCACCACAGAATGCGTTTCTTTGATGCTATCGTCGATGCTATTTAATTGACGTTTAACCACATCTTGCAATGATTCTTGATAATTTCTAATGCTGTCTTGTGTTTCCTTAGACAAATCCCGCAAGGTTTGATTGACCACGTTTTTAAACTCAGAACCCGTAGATGCTAAAGTTTCCTGCTGCGCCGCCATCATATCTTTCATAGAACTTGTTGCATCGGTCAAATGAGTAGCGACCTTTTTCGTTGACGATTCTAATGTTAATGCGGTCTGATCAATTGTTGTTTCTAATTTGCGGCTCACATTATCAATAGAAGTATTAACAACATCGCTGGATTTCTGAATGGTGTTCTCAATAGAAGATAATTGAGAAGTCACAGCCTTGTGTAACGAATCTTGATAAGTATGAATACTGGCTTGAGTTTCGCGGGACAAATCAGTTAGGGTTTGATTCACTACCAATTTAAATTCATTGCTGGTTGAACTCAAAGTAGTTTGTTGTTCTTCAATCATGCCTTTCATAGAATCAGTTGCCTCAGTTAAATTGTGAACAACTTTATCGGTACTAGATTTCAGAGCGGTGCCTGTTTCTGAAATGGATTTCTCGAACTCGGTACTCGCATTTTGAATGGTCTGGCTAACGACTGCATTAGACTGTTTGATATTGCTATGAATCGCGCTTAATTGGCTAGTAACCGCTTCTTGTAACGAATCTTGATAAGTATGAATACTGGCTTGAGTTTCGCGGGACAGATTTTTTAACGTGGCATCGACACTAGATTTAAATTCATTGCTGGTAATTTCAAGGGTCTCACGTTGACCTTCCATAGAATCGCGTAATTTACCTGTTGTATCTCTCATACGGCTAATCGTTTCTTTTAAGTCCTCACCAACAGATTCAACCGTCCCGTTAAT
>CAIRCR010000363.1 GCA_903877065.1 uncultured Pseudomonadota bacterium | reverse complement strand
TGTAAGCCGATCCTTTTATTTCATGCGCGACGACTTTTATATTTTCTGCACTCTCACCTGCAACTGTCGCTAATTTAATTTTTAGCGGCACCAATGAACCGTAAAAAATACCCAATAATTCTTCAATTATTTCTTCATCGCCATCAAACAAATCAATTAGTCGGCTAATTTCAATTGGACATCTTTCAACGATATTTTTAACTTTTTCTTTTTCTGTCATCTGTTTATCAATAGTTAATAAATTGCCCTGCTGGTCTGAATAATTCTGTAACCATTTTTTTAAAACAGCTGCAAGCACGTCTACCTGAATCGGCTTGGAAACATAATCATCCATGCCCGATTCTAAACAATGTTCTCGATCACCTTCAACGACATTTGCGGTCATTGCAATAATGGGAATATGTCTTTTATTTACAGAATCAATTTCACGTTTACGAATAATATGCGTTGCTTCAAAACCATCCATAATCGGCATTTGGCAGTCCATTAACACCAACGCATAAGGCAATGTTTCTAACGTATCAACCGCTTCTTGCCCATTATTTACAATGTGTATGCTGTAACCCAATTTACTCAGAATATGCTTTGCAACTTGTTGATTGATTAAATTATCTTCTACCAGCAAAATCAATTTATCGTCTTGCAATGCCTTATACGATTTATTAGCACTGCTCATACGCACAAACGCGGGTGTTTCAAAGACTTCTCTTGATTCATTTTGGTATAAAATCGAAATAATGGCATCAAATAAAGCAGATTGCTTAACGGGTTTTACTAGCACAGTGACGATGCCTTTCTCTATCAGCTGTCGTTTTAAATTGATGTCAATAGCATCTTGGCAAGCAATAATCGGAAGACTTTTAAACGCTTCTCTTGCGCGAATGTCTTCAATCATTTTTAAAAGTACGTCTATACTTAATTCTGCAAGCAATAACGCATCGTAATCTTGACCAATTGATTTTGCTTCGTTAAGCAAAAACATCATTTCATCAATGTTATCTGTCGTATTAACTAAAACACCCCACGCACTCAAATACGCCAAATAAATATCGTGATGCCCCGTATATTCACCAACAACCAAAATACGTTTTCCGCGTGATTTTTCAATAGAAAAATTGTTTTTTTCTAGTCCAATTGCAAATGGCAATTCAATCCAAAACGTTGATCCTTCGCCAAGTACGCTATGCAAACCAATTTCACCGTCCATCAATTCAACTAAACGTTTAGAAATTGATAGCCCTAAACCTGTTCCACCATATTTTCTAGTTGTAGAACTGTCGGCTTGTGAAAAAGGTTGAAATAAATGCTGTTGCACTTCTGGTGAAATACCGATGCCGTTATCACTAACTTCTATGCGTACCTTTGCGGTTGTTTCTGTTTTATGGATTAAAATCGCTCGCGCAATCACAGCACCTTTTGACGTAAATTTAATAGCGTTACTCAAAAAATTGAGCAAAATTTGACGTAATCGCGTCGGATCACCAATCAATCTTTCTGGCATCTCTGGATCAATAAAGGTCATGAGCGACAACGATTTTTCGTAAGCCTTAACTGCAACAACATCAGCGCTGCCTTCTAAAATAAGCTGTAATGAAAAATCAATATGTTCAATGCTTATTTGCCCTGCTTCGATTTTAGAAAAATCTAAAATGTCGTTAATAATTGTGAGTAAAGATTGTGATGAGGCTTTGATGAAATTGGCAAATTCAAGTTGTTCTTCATCTAACGGAGTATCAAACAATAAATCTGTCATGCCAATAATACCATTCATTGGCGTGCGAATTTCATGACTCAT
This sequence comes from uncultured Pseudomonadota bacterium, assembly GCA_903877065.1. Taxonomy (GTDB): domain Bacteria; phylum Pseudomonadota; class Gammaproteobacteria; order Methylococcales; family Methylomonadaceae; genus UBA10906. The sequence continues at coordinate 28,797 of CAIRCR010000363.1, read as the reverse complement.
AGTCGAAAGAAAATCTGATTTTAAATGCGAGGCTTGTTCAGCGGATTCTTTTGCTTTTGTGAGCTGTTCTTCGATCATTTTTTGTTGGCTAATATCTCGAAAACAAGCCACAGACCCCATTAGTTTTTCATTATCAAACAATGGCGCACCGACCATGCTGATTTGAATTCGACTCCCATCTTTGTGAAAAAACACTTCATCTTCGGAGCGATAAACTTCGTTATTTTTCATACAAAGCGAAATGGGGCATTCTTCAAGCGGTAAATGTGAACCATCTGGTTTTTGATAATGAATAATAGGATGAATGGGTTTACCTTTGATTTCAGCTAGCGTCCAACCCAACATTTTTTCCGCTTCATTGTTTAAATAAGTGAGATTGCCGCTCGAATCCAATGTGTAAATACCATCACCTAAATTATTTAAAATCGTTCTATTCCATTCGTTGGCCTGTTCTGCCACACGCTCCATTTCTTTTTGTGCAGTGATGTCAGTGCGTATTGAAATATAACTTTCAATAACGCCATTTATATCTAAAAAAGGCACAATGGTCGATTGAACCCAATACAATTGTCCTGATTTAGCACGATTACAAATTTTTGCTTCCCAAGAATCCCCTTTGCTAATTGTTCGCCACATTTGAGCGAAAAATTCTGGCGAATGTTCTCCAGACTTTAAAATACTGTGATTTTGCCCAATTAACTCTTCGTAAGAATAACCGCTGATTTCAATAAATTTTTCATTTGCATAAATAATTCGTCCATTTTTGTTTGTAATACTCACAATTGCGTGTTTGTCTAAGGCATATTGTTGTTGCTTAAAGTGAAGGTTTGCTTGTTCTTTCTCCGTCATCATAATGGCTATGAAATTCATAAAACGAAGTAAAAATGGCAGTGTAAATAGCATTACACAAATCGAGGCAATAGAAATGATGCGAATAAACTCAGATTGATGCGCTTGAATACTTTGAGCTGAAACATCAATGCCAATAATGCCGTCCTGTTTGCCCGAAATCGTAAAAATAGGCGCGTAAGCGGACAACCATGTTCCATATTCATCGTGATAAATTTCGGGTTCGATGAATCTTTCGTATTTTTCTTGTGTTGAATTTAATGCGTTGATGAGCGTTTCAGAAGGATTTGGATAAAGCGTATCGACGGCACTTTGATTTTCTTTTGAACCATCGACCATAATGTGAACTTCCCCATTATCGCTTTTTCGCATGGTGTAAATATTGGCAATGCCTGTGCTTTGTTCGCGCATTTTTACTAAATCGTTTTTCAGTTTAACGAATGCTGGGCTATTATCATCAGCAATCGTTTGTACTTGGCTGTGTAAATCAACATCAATTTTTTCAGCCATAACTTGAACAAGATCAGTAATGCGAAGTCGCAATTCTTCTCGCAAAAATTGTTCAACTTGTACAGAAGTTACAACGGTTAAAATTAAAACCCCTAGCGTCGTCAAGCCACAAATTGAATACGTTACGGATTTTATGGATAATTTTTTTTGCTGTACTATTTTTTGATTTTTACTTGATGTTTTATTCATAAATGGTTGGTCACTACTCTTTCTTATAAAAATTAGTTTCATAAAACGCCGTTATGTTCTTAAAAAAACAATACATTTAAAACATGAACTTCATCTTTGCACTTTACCTGCATTATCGTTGCAGGAACTTTCTAAATACATAATAAATGAAAACATTAAAAAATTTTTTATTACAAACAACTGCCGTATCGTGTGTCGCTTTTTCAATGTCTGTAAATGCCGCAGAAGGCGGAAGTAGTCAATATTTGCCTGGTTTTTATGGTGATTTTGGCATGGCAGCTTCGTCGGATTCGGGTAATTATTTAAGCAATTTTTTCGGTTATAACTGGGCAGGTAACGATGATAACGGCAGCAGTTTGTTATTTGAATTGCCAGGCGTTATGCGAGTCACTGAGCAAAAACTTTTAGGTGGTGCGTATTCATTTGGTTTTTATCCCTATGCACTGCACACCACTTACAACACCACAAATAATGGTGTTAAAAAAGAATCAGCGCGTGGCGGTGCGGGTGATATGTATGCGGTGCCGATTTTATTGTCATGGCAATGGGATTCACTGTCTTTTGTTGCGTTTGAAGGCATTGTCGTTCCAACGGGTGCTTATGATAAAAATCGTGATTTAAATGCTGGGCGAAACACTTGGACATTTGATAACAATTTTGGTGTCACCTGGAATCCTGACAATGGTAAATATGATTTTTCAATGATGTTTGGTTACATGGTTAACACCGAAAATAACGCCACACATTATCGCACTGGTGATGAAGTTCACGTTGATTATTCAGCGGGGTATTATGTGATGCCTTCGCTGGGCATTGGCGTAACAGGCTCGTATTATCGTCAAGTCGTCGATGATTCGGGTGCTGGCGTTCCAGTCAATGCAATTAGTGGTGAATACAGCAGCATTGGACCTGTCGTCACTTATACCGTAAAAATGGGCGAGCGTGATGTGAACTTTTCCGCAAAATGGTTGCACGAATACAATGTGAATAATCATATTCCAGGCGATTACGCCATTTTGCGAACATCTTTAAAATTTTAGTTACGAACATTCAAGCGAATAAACACCGAACTACCTTTGTTAGGAACGCTTGTTATACGAATGTCGCCGCCAAATAGATTGATAATCTCTTTTGACAGCGACAATCCCAAACCAACACCTGCAACATTGCCCGTTTTATCAACGCGGAAAAAACGATCAAAAACATGAGAAATATCATCTTCAGTTAAGCCAAAGCCGCAATCACGCACTTCAACATCAACAAAATTTTGTGCAATATCATGGTGAACGGTTATCACAACTTCACCGCCGTTTGGTGAATAGGTGTAAGCGTTGTCGATAATGTTTGTTAATGCTTTTTTGAATTTATCTTTATCAACATTCACGTTAATAACACCTTCAATTGGCACATAAAAAATCGCATCACGTCCTCGAGGAATTTTAAATTCTGAAATTGATTGCTGAATCAAATCATTTAAAACATAAGATTCAACTACAAAATCTGCACCTGAACGTTCTTCGATTCGACTCAAATCTAAAAATTCGTCAACCATGGTACTTAACCAACAAGATTGTTGATAAATCATGCTAATAATTTCTGACTGCATTTCCACGGGAATCATGTCGCTATTTAATAATTCCGAATAACCATGAATGGTTGCCAGTGGTGTGCGTAATTCATGCGCGGCATTCATTAAGAATTCCGATTTAATTCGGTTCGATTCTTCTTCTTTGCTGATGTCGTGGAAAAAATACAATTTCCCCAGTAATTCACCATCTGCAAAAACAATTTCACGACGACCACACAATAAAGTGGTGTGACGGGGATAACTTAATTCAATGCGTAAGAGTTGATTTGTGTCTTTTAACAATGAGAGCAGCTCAGTGGCTTGATTTGAAAAGTGCGCCAAAAATGCTTCTTTTGTTGTTCTTAACAAATCTGGAACGGATAGCCCTGTAATTAAACTTACCGATTTATTCGCTAACAAAATTTTATTTTTATTATTTATCAACACATAACCACTTGGACTAACATCAAACACACTTTGCAATTGTTCGGTACGTTTATTAAGTTCGGCGATATTTTGCTCAATATCGTTTGCCATTTGGTCAAACGCACGAGCCGCTTGTGAGATTTCATCTGTTCCGACTAATTTATTTGCGATACGAAGGTGACGATATTTGCCGTAGCTGTTCATGGTATTCGTCAGCAACTGGATTCTATTTGTAATGGTTCGCCCTGTCATTGTAAAAACAAGCAATCCGTTCAATGCGCCAATCAATAAAAGCATTTCTGACAAATTGATAAACAATGCTTTCGTTGAAGCCATAATCTGATCAACAGGTGCCAAAAGATAATAATGCCAACCAAGTGGCTCTAAAATCATACCAATCGCAATATAACGTCGATTATTTAGCATTAAACTTTCTGATAATAATTGCGGACTTTTCGTTAATGCCTTTTTAAATAAAGCAGTCAACGATTGATTTTTATTAAAATTAATTTGAAATTCCTCAGGTGACGTTTCAAGTTGCTTTTGCCCTGCACCGCCTAAAACAAAATTTCCTTGTGTATCAATTAAAAAATGTTCGGTATCTTTGTACAACTGCTCTGATGTGAACATAAATTCTAAAACACCTGTCAACGCCATATCTTCGCCCAAACTGCCGATCCATTTTCCATCAACATAAAGCGGATAAAGCGCACTGACCATCCACACTTTCGGAACGGGATCGAAAAGGGGTGGTGTAAAACGCAATTCTCTATTTGGATTTAATTCAGGCGTGGTGTAAGTCACCCAAGGCGTTTGCGTGTAATTGTTATCGGCTTTTTGATCAAATACAAAATCAGGATACGTTTTATCAAAAATAATTTCGCTACGTTCTGGCGACAAATACCAAACATTTTCCAATCGTTTACTCGCAGGCAAACCAAAAATATCCATCATTTTTTTGATGCGTAAATGTTGTATTTTTTGCAAATCATTTTCTTTGGGTTGCGTGGGTAAAAACATTCCAGCTTGTAATTGCCCGTTAAAATTTGATTTACGATTTCGCCACACGCCGTCAGAATTAAGGTCAAATAACTGTCGAAATGTTTTAATTTCGTCTGTTTTGATTGGCTTTTTAAGTTCAGATTCCAACAACGACGCAAATGCTTTGAGTTTAGGTTCAGATTCAGAAAATCGTTGTGTGGCAACAGAAGTAAAGCGTGTTGTTATTTTTTGTAAATTCGCCGTTTCGTTAATTAGAATATTGCGTTGTACAAATTCATAAATCAGCATCGTTCCTAAGATAGCACTAAACAGTGTGCCACTTATTACAATCAACAGCATTTTTTGGCGAATATTCATAAATTTTAACCTAAGATCGCTCTTTCAAATTCAAGCGAATAAACACCGAGCTACCTTGATTTGGAACGCTTGTTATACGAATGTCGCCGCCGAATAAATTGATAATCTCTTTTGACAGTGACAATCCCAAACCAACACCTGCAACATTGCCCGTTTTATCAACGCGGAAAAAACGCTCAAAAACATGAGAGATATCATTTTCAGTTAAACCCAAACCGCAATCACGCACCTCAACATCAACAAAATTTTGTGCAATATCTTGGTGAATTTTTATGCCAACTTCACCGCCGTTTGGTGAATAGGTGTAAGCGTTATCAAGAATGTTTGTTAATGCTTTTTTGAATTTATCCTTATCAACATTCACGTTAATAACACCTTCAATTGTTACATAAACAATCTCATCACGACCCTCAGGAATTTCAAATTCTGAAATTGATTGCTGAATTAAATCCGCTAACGAATAAACGTCAATCACAAAATCAGCGCCAGCGCGTTCTTCGATACGGCTTAAATCTAACAATTCGTTAATCATTTTACTTAACCAACTCGATTGTTGATAAATCATGCCGACAATTTCGGGCTGCATTTCCGCTGGAATCATGCCACTATTTAATAATTCCGAATAACCGTGAATTGTTGTCAGTGGCGTGCGTAATTCATGCGTCGCGCTCATTAAAAATTCTGATTTAATTCGGTTCGATTCTTCTTCTTTTGTGATGTCGTGTAAGAAATACAGTTTGCCAAGCAAATCACCGTTCGGTAAATAAATTTCAGTCATGCCGCATAACAAACTAACGTGGCGCGGTTTGATTAAATCAATTCGATGTAAATCATGAGCATTTTCTAACTGCATCAACGGTTCTTTTGCTTGACTTGATAAACAATGCCAGAACTTTTTTTCGGACATCTCAAGCAATTCAACCATCTTCAAACCCGTTATAGAACTAACGACTTTATTTACTAACAAAATTTCATGTTGCGAATTGACCAAAACGTAACCACTCGGACTAACATCAAACACAATTTGCAATTGTTCGGTACGTTTATTGAGTTCGGCGGTAGCAATTTCACGCGCCGTTTTAGCGGATTCTAATTGCGTTCCCATGTTTAAAATGCCCAACGCGGTCGAATGCAATTCTTTGACAAAAAATTCATTTTCTAAAGAAATATGTCGCCCATTTGCAATATCTGAAACAATTTCGTCCATTTCTTTTAGTGGTTCAGATAACGAAAAACTCATTTTTTTAGATTGACGATAAAGCATCGTGAAAAAGATGCTGTAAAACACGAGCATTCCCGAAATCATTAACCACGCAATCGTATTTAATCGCGCTGACAATGAATTACTTGGCTCAAAAATCGTTTCTGTCGGCACGACAATTAACAATTTCCAACCTGTTGAAGGCACGGTTGCCCAGGCTAAAATTGCATTTTCGGTAAGTGTTGTATATTCAACACCGTTGGATTTATCTTTAAATGTCGTAGCAATATCGGGTTTTTTCAAATACAAGTTGTAATCTTCGGTTCTAAACGTATCTTGTTTGATTGCGTCCGAATAATCCGATGCGGTCATATTTTTAATTCCCCAATCGCTCTCACCAATTGACGGCAACGCTAAAATCGTACCGCTTTTATCGATTAAAACACCATAACCACCCCAAGGAATTTCTAACGCTTTAACTTCATCGACAATCGTTTTAATCGTAATATCAACACCAACCACGCCTTCCAAAAAATCACCGTTATAAACGGGCGCACTGCACGTTGTCATCCAACCTTGTCCAGCGGGATCGATATAAGCATCTGTCCAAACCGTGCCACGACTTGGGTTGTGAGCGGCATCTGCTTCGTAATAAAAATTGTAAGAGGGAATATCCATTTTTGCGGGATATTGTGAAATCACATCAAAATACGGATAAATACGATTTAATGAATCGAAAGTATTGATGTAAGTTTGTGCAATGAGTGGAAACGTTTGTTTAACCGATTTTAAAGCAGGATCTAACGCCGCAGTTCGCAATGCTTTTTCTTTTTCTGCCGCGCCAATGGGAACAAAACCACTGTAAAACACCGCACTTCCGCCGATTTCACCTGTTGTATCTCGTGTTGTGTAATACGCCCCATCTTTGCTGAACGCAAAACGTTTTGGGTCGTCACGCTTTAATAAATTATTGCCCGACATCACAACGGTTGAGTATTGTTGTAAATATTTTGTGGCATTTACAATCGCATCGAGTTGATGATCAATACCACTTGATTCACGTTCGGCTAAATGTGCCAATTCTTGCTCTGCGATTTTTACAACCGTTGTGATATTCTCTTTATTGGCAAATTGATTGCTTAAAAAATAAGTACAAATCAGCGCAATTTCGACAACTAATAAAGGGACGAGTGACGTTTTGAAATAAGAACGCCAAATCCATTGAAAGAGAGTGATTTTTTGATTGTTTAGTGGTTGATTCATTAAATAAATATAAAATATTAAGCGAAACTGCGAGCTTTAAAATGATACCATTACCAGAACCATTAACCGTCAATTCACTTAAAAATTATTTTAAAAATGCCCGACATAACTTTAGACACAGAACATTCCTTGGAAGAATTGTTGCTTGAAAATGCTTTTTTGAAAAAAGCATTGGAAGCGGCTGAATTACGATATAGCCAGCTCACAACGCAATTAAGTAAAGCCAGCTCGTTCAATGACGGCGTGTGGGATTGGGATTTAACCACTGATAATGTTTATTTGTCACCGCGCTGGAAAGAAATGTTGGGCTATCATAAAAATGAATTACCGAATGCGTTTTCAACATGGACAGATTTAATTCATCCCGACGATTTAGAAAGCGCACTTGATGTCGTTCATAAATTTATAGAAAGTGATGATCTATTTTATGAAAATATTCATCGTTTAAAACACAAAAATGGTGAATGGCGTTGGATACTCGATCGCGGCGTTGCCATACGAGATGACAACAACAAATTGACACGATTATCGGGTTCGCATACTGATATTACTTTGCTGTGTAAAACAGAAGAAGCCTTATTACAACGTGAACGCAAACTGAGCAACATCGTGACCGTCAGTCCAGATGGCATAGTAACATTCACCACTGATAATCTTGTCAGCTCGGTTAATCCATCTTTTTTAGACATGACTGGTTTTACTCAAGACGAATTATTATTTATGGACAAAAATCAATTTGACCAAAAAATGATTGCCATTAGCGATGTGAGAAAACCCTATCAAGCTAATATCGAAAATCATGAATCTTTATTGATTCAACTTCTGCCTATCGATAAAAAAGATTTATCTCTACCAAATGAAAAAAGTAACGATCATGTTCAGCTCAACATTAAAAATAAACCATTATCGAATCGTGTTTTAAGTGTTACTAAATACTGTTTGAATAATACGATTACACCGACGATTATGTATTTTCGTGATGTGACGTTAGAAACTGAAATAAATCGAGCAAAAAGTGAATTTTTATCCGTTGCCTCGCATGAATTACGAACGCCTATTTCGAGCATTTATGGTTACAGTGAATTGTTAATTCATCGTGATTTTGATGAGGTAACAAAACGCGATATTTTGCAAGTTATTCATAAGCAATGCACTAATGTCGTTGACATGATTAACGATTTACTTATTTTGGCTCGAATGGAAACACGCAGTCAGCAATTTTTTAATTTTAAATTACAACCCTTTGTCAGAGTTATTAGAGAAACGATTAACGACTTTAGAATGCCTGATGATGTTCGTGACATAGATATGCAGTGTTTCGTTGATGAATTTTCCTTGATTAACATGGATCGTGAGCAAATTAAACGTGCGCTCATCAATGTATTAAGTAATGCGTTTAAATACTCAAAACCAGGTTCGCGCATCACGCTCGAAGTGTTGCATCGAACAAATTTAAGTGGTTTCGTAGAAATTGGCGTTACTGTTCAAGATAAAGGCATTGGGATGACACCCTTTCAAATCAATCGTATTTTTGACAAATTTTGGCGTGCTGATAATGTGCGTGAAATTATTGGCACGGGTTTAGGCATGGCATTAGTGAAAGAAATTATTGACTTACATAATGGTGAAATTGAAGTCCAAAGTAGTCTTGGACAAGGTACAAAAATTGGATTGTGGCTGCCTCTAAATCAATCTGAAAATCAGGAGTAATAATAAATATGAAAATTTTAATTGTTGACGATAATGTACAAATGCGGAGTTTGTTGCAAATTACATTCGCCACACATCCCGATTATCAAGTATTTCAAGCAAAAAATGGTGCGGAAGCATTGGAAATAGCTAGTCGTGAATCACCCGATATTATCTTTTTAGATGTCATGATGCCTGGTGGTCTTGATGGTTTAGACGTGTGCAGAGTTATCAAATCATCTGACACATCGTGTTTTGTTGTGTTATTAACGGCAAAAGGACAACAAAGTGATATTGAACTTGGATTAGCAGCAGGTGCAGATATGTATTTAACAAAACCTTTTAGCCCGATTGCATTATTAGAAACGGTCGAAAATTTTGTCGATGTTATGGATTCAAATATTTGATTTTAAAATTAAAAATACATTTTTGTTGATTCAATGAATATATTAAAAATAATCGTAATTGCTTTTATTTTATCGACAAATGCAATTGCCAGTGCCGCTGAGAATTTACCCGAATTTAGTTTTAGTGATACGGATGGACAAATACACAGTATTTCAGAATGGAAAGGCAAGACATTGGTGATAAATTTTTGGGCAACGTGGTGCCAGCCCTGTTTAAAAGAAATTCCAGAATTTATTCAATTGCAAACGCAATACACGAAAGAAAACGTGCAATTTATCGGCATTGCAATTGACGAACTACCCGCAGTCACTCGCTATAAAACCACCACACCTATAAATTATCCCGTGTTAATAAGTAGCGAATGGGATGGTTTTAATCTAGCTCAACAACTCGGCAACAGTGCGAATACAGTGCCTTACACTGTTGTTGTTAATTCTGCTGGCGCGATTATTTATCGTCACGCTGGCGCGGTAAAAAAAGAAGATTTACTTGCCATCTTTGCGTTGAAATAAATAGGTAGGCAGTTCAAAAAATCTCACGTTTACTCACCGTTTTTATGTGCTATATGAACCATTTGGTTTTTAAAATCGGTGCATATCACACAATCATCGTGTCACTTCTACACAATATCATTGAATTTAAAAGAATTTTTATTGGCACTTTTGTTGCTTTTTAAAAATATCCATTTCCTACTTTTGGTTATTTCATGAAAAAAATACTCGTTACGTTGTGCTTAACCGCTTTTGCGTCGACTGTTCAGGCGACAGAAGTCGGTCAACCCGCCCCACAATTCACGCTTCCCGCGTTAAAAACCGATTCACAAACAACATTACAACAATTCGCAGGTAAAGTGGTTTATTTAGATTTTTGGGCTTCGTGGTGTGCGCCGTGCCGAACGTCTTTTCCGTTGCTCAATAAATTACACACAAAACTTAAAGCGCAAGGTTTTGAAGTTGTCGCGGTAAATTTAGACGAAGACAAAACGCTCGCTGAAAAATTTTTACAAGAGATTCCTGTTAATTTCACCGTTTTATACGATGCAAAAGGCGAATGGGCTGATAAATATGTCATCGATTCAATGCCAACTTCTTTCATCATCGATAAAAACGGCATCGTTCAAAAAATTCATCACGGTTTTACCATTGACGACATTAAAGACTTAGAAACAAAAATTACTGAATTGTTGGCAAAAAAATGAAAATAATTTCGGGAATTTTGTTAATTGGCTTTGCGTTGTCTTTGACGGCGTGTTCCGAAGTATTGCCGCGCCAACGTGGTAATTTAGCTCTGCCGCAAATGGCATTAACGCCCGACGCGCTTGAATTTAGTTTGCGTCAACACACCGCTTTCAGCAAAGAAGCCGCAAGCGGCGGTTATGGTGGCGGCGGTGGCGGATGTGGTTGTAATTAGCAGAGATTGAAAATGAAAAAAAATAAACCTAATCACGCGTTGGCAAAATTAAATTTAGCTGCACTTGCTTTAACTGGCGTAATGCAGGACACAAACGCAGGGCGCGTCGAAGAAAATTACAACAGCGATTTTCAATTTGGACATTATTCTGAAAACGGCAATCGAATGAGCGTTGATATTTTTGAAACGGCTGTTTCTGCGCCAATTGGCAAATCAATGACTTTTTCAGCAAGCGCGGTGCGTGATGTCATTTCTGGTGCTTCACCCAAATACAATAAAAAAGACAACAAAGGTAACGTGGTACAAACGATGAGTAGCGCGTCGCCGATGAATTGGTGTCATCAATCCATTTGTGATCAACGTGATGGTGTAAATTCGGGTTTAACGTATTTCTTCGATAATGCCGCACTAAATCTCGGTGGTGGTTTTTCACAGGAACAAGATTACACCTCACGTTTTGTGAATAGTAATTTGAGCGTAGATTTCAATAAAAAACTAACGACTTTAAATTTGGGTGGCTCAGTTGCATTTGATGTCGTCGAACCATCAACGGTGAATATTGGCTGTAGTGCGGGGGTTATTACCAACAAAGAAACGGGCGATGTGCGCGATGCAAATTGCCATAAAACCAGCCAACAATATTTGCTCGGTGTATCGCAAATTTTGGATAAAAATTCACTGTTACAACTCAATATGACTTACAGCAACAGCGAGGGCTATTTATCCGATCCGTATAAACAAGTTTATTTCTATGACACGGTTAATCCGTTGCGCGTTTCAGATATTCAATCCGACAAACGTCCTCGTCAAAAAAATCAGTTTGCATGGCTGGCTCAGTACGTTCATAACTTTGAAGACTTGAATAATGCGGCATTGCACGCGGATTATCGTTTTGGAACAGACGATTGGGGCATCAATTCGCACACAACAGAATTAAGTTGGCATCAACCGATTTTCGCGGGTTGGCTTGTCATCCCACGTTTTCGTTATTATTCGCAAGACAGCGCAGATTTTTACGCACCCGTTTTTTCAGGCAAAAGCAAAAATTACAGCGCGTATTCAAGTGATTATCGACTTGCTGGATTTGGCTCAATTTCGGGTGGTTTAAAAATTGCCAAAACATTCACGGAATTAAACAAACCGATTGAACAAATCAAACTTCAAGCTGGCATTGAATACTACGATCACAGCGCGGCATACCAATTAGGCAGTAGTAACGCAGGCAATTTTACTGACTTCAATTATTATTTAGTCAACGCTTCAATCAATTTGAAATTCTAAAAATGAATAAAATGTTTGCTATTTTCGCGCTGTGGCTGGGCGTATTTTCGTTTGCAATCGCAGACGCACCAACGGCTGATATAAAAGTCAAAACGTTAAACACGACGTTTCCCGCACAGTTTCAAATCAATTTTACCGTTCCGTCAGAACATCACGCCTATTTGGATAAAGGCGACGAGCAAATGTATATACCCATCACGTTTGATGCGAATGGCGCGTTAGCTGGCACAGGTTTAAAAATTGAAAAACTCGACAAACCAGTGGGTGTTTACGATGCCGAAGTGAAAGCCACCGTTTTGCGCGGCACGGGTGAATTTAATTTAACGCTTTCGGGGTCTGCGAATCTGGCAACTTTTCCACTCGCAGTGAAATATCAAATTTGCAACGACATCACTCACGTTTGTTTTCGTCCACAAACCGTTTCAGTTGATTTAAAACTGCCAAACACGTCAAAAAAAGTTGAATCAACAACTGAAAATTCAGAAAGTTTCACTGATAAATTGCTCGGTATTTTCAAAAGCAACAAAGACAACACATTGATTATGTTTAGCTTGATGTTAATTGCGGGAATGTTGTCAGTTGCTACGCCGTGTGTTTATCCGATGCTGCCCATTACCTCGATGTTTATTGTTGGTCGCGCCAACGGCATCGCAGAAAAAGAAAAACAACACGCGCTAGTTTACGTTGTCGGAATTGTTTGCACTTATATGTTGCTCGGTTTGTTAGCAGGAATGACGGGGGGGGCGTTCAATATATTTATGCAGTCAGGCTGGGTGAATTTAGCGTTTGCGTTATTTTTTGCGTTTTTTGCCATTGCATTATTGGGTTTTTACGAACTCGGTTTTATGCAAAACGAAGTTCATCATTTAGATCAAAAATCGTCCAACGTTAAAGGCTTAACAGGAACGTGGATGATGGGAACGGTTGCGGGTTTAGTCATTTCGCCTTGCGTGGGTCCCATTGTTTTTGCGTTACTTTTACAAGTCGCTGATAACATTGCCGATAAAGCCGCCGCACTCGCTTTACTTAATCAATCACTCACCTTTGCCGATAAACTCACGATTTCGCTACAAGGTAGCGTCATGATGGCGGGATTTGGTTTGGGCGTGGGATTACCGTTTTTTTTGGTTAGCGTCATAAAGTTCAAAAAATTACCGAAAGCAGGTTATTGGATGAACAAAATCAAATACGCCTTTGGATTTCTCATTTTGTATTTCGCTTATAGTTATTTAAACAAAGCGATGGGAGTATTTGGAGTGGCTTCAGAAACATCTTTAGTTTTAGCGGCGGGAACGCTTGGCGTTTGGATTGCGGTGGTTAATTGTAATGTTTTAAGTTTGTTACCCGTGGACGCGCACGCAAATCAGAAGTTCAAACATTTTGTCGGCGTGATGACGATGCTGATTGGCATTTGGTTAATTGTGCTGAGTTTGGGGCATTTGCCACTTTTTAAATCTGCAATTAAATCAGCGGTTGCGGCTGAAAATAGTCCGAATGAATTGATTGAAACCGAAGCGGGCATTGATTGGTATCGTAATTTTGACGCGGCTCAAAAAATCGCGGAGCAAACGGGAAAGCCCATTTTCATCGATTTTTACGCGAGTTGGTGTGCGAATTGTGTGGAATTTAAAAACGCCACTAAAAACAATGCCGCTTTAAACGAAGCCTTACGCACGAAAGCAGTTGCAGTAAAATTAGTTGATAAAGAACCAGAATTTGAAAAATTTCGTGAAAATCCAGCACATCGTCAATTAAAAATTGGTTTGCCGTATTTTGCAATTTTAAAAGCAGATGGTTCGATTTTATGGTCTGGCACAGATTATCAAGCGATTGAAAAAATGATTGCTGTTTTAAATGAAAACAACTTTTAACTTTTAGGAAATCTTTATGGAAAAGAAAATTATCATTACAGCGATTTTTGGATTGACGGCGATTTTTACGGCACCAATCGCATTTTCACAGGCGCAATATGCTATCTGGTTGGGGGTTTATCCACAGTGTAGCGGCTGTCATGCAACGTCTGACGATTCTAGTGGAAATGGTGGAAATAGCAGAAATAGGCTCAGAGGTTCAGTTTGGGATCAGTGTACCCTGCCCCAAGTTTTGAATGATACGAAACATTTATGTGAAATTCCCTCTGTTATTCCCACCTGTACAACCGGACAAGTTTTAAATTCATCACAAACCGCCTGTGAAACGCCTACACCCGTTATTCCGACCTGTACAAACGGACAAGTTTTAAATTCAGCACAAACTGCCTGTGAAACACCTGCGAAAGTTGTTCCGAAATGTGTTTTGCCACAAGTCTTAAACGTTGCCAAAAATATCTGTGAAACACCTGCGAAAGTTGTTCCGAAATGTGTTTTGCCACAAGTTTTAAATGCCGCAACAAATGTCTGTATTACGATACCTACGTGTGCGACGGGGGAATTTTTAAATACCACGAAAACAGCGTGTGTTGCGCCACCTGTCGTTAGGGCTAATACAGCACCTGTTTTAAACGCCGTCGCGCAGCAATGGGACGTAAAAGTAGGTGAAACAATAACAATTCCATTATCTGTCAAAGATGTCGAACAAGATGAGTTTACGGTTGTTGGTAGCACACTTGTCGGTTCTAAATTAAGTAAAGTCCATCCTGACGCGGCAGGTTTGCCGTCAATTGATTTTCAATGGACTCCCGTTATTGCACAGGTAAACAAAATTCAAAGCATTCAATTCTACGCAAAAGAAACGAAAACAACACAACGGTATACCTCGAATAAAGTGTCTGTAAAAATTCGTGTTTGGGCGGCAGGCGATAGAAATGCCGCGTCAATTACTAAGTTAAACGTTACAACTAGTGCGTGGAAACTGGGTAAATTGAATTTAACAGGAAACGTTGTGTTTAACAGTTTGTTAACGGCTGACGAACGTCAAGCATTACTTAATCAAAAAATGGATTTGACCATCACTCGTGGCAACACGGGGTCTGGCGCGACAGTTGGTATCACTGCCTTGACGTTTGATAAAAATGGCAATTGGTCAGCGACGATTCCCGTTGTTCAAGCACAAGTGCCTTGTGAAATTACGTTGCAATATGACGGACAAAAAGCCAGTCGTGTCGTCAGCGGTGCGCCTTCGACTTGTTTAAAAACAACCGCTGCAAATTCAACCTTACAATTTGCACAAAATAACGAAGAAGACAACGAAAGTGGAGAATCTCAAAACAGTCATGAACACGACGATTAAATTTTGGACGTTATGGCGTTATTTCAACGACTAATCCAATTATTTCGTATTGGTTGGGCGGCAAAAAAAGTTCGCGCCAGTCAAAGCGAGATTGAAAAATTATTAGCGCAACGTGTGTTAGTGAATTTACTCGCCGATGCGCGAGGCATTAGCATGAAAGTCGGGCAGCTTTTCGCCGCCGTTGAAGGCAACAGCGAATTTCAGCCGCTTACCAACAACGTTCCTGCCCTGCCCTTGTCTGTGATGTTGCCGATTCTGGAAAAGAGTTTGCAAAAATCGCCTAAAAAATTTTTCAAAAACATTCAACCCGCAACTGCCGCCGCTTCATTGGGTCAAGTACATTTAGCTGAACTTATCGACGGCACGCCGGTTGCCATAAAAATTCGTTATCCAGACATTGCTGACGCAGTTGCCGCTGAATTAAAACTTTTCAATTTAATGCCGAGCGTTGGGAAAGCACAAGAATGGGGATTTGATTTAAATGCTTACAAACAAACGCTTTTAGATACATTACAACGTGAACTCGATTATCGAATCGAAGCACGAACACAAACGTATTTTCGTGAAAACGTGCGAGTTTCTCGTTTAGATATTCCACACGTTTATGAGCAATTCAGCAGTGATTGTGTGTTGGTACAAAGTCGCGCTACGGGCGTAACGTTTCCTGAAATTGTGCATTGGTCAGAATCCGAACGTTATTTGATTGCACAAACGTTATTGCAAACATTATTCACGAGTTTATTTGTCGCTGGTGAAGTTCACGCCGACCCACACAACGGCAATACGTTCTACAATCATGCTGTCAATGATTCGATGGTGACGTTACTCGATTTTGGTTGCACGGTTCAGTTGTCCGAATTTCGCCGTTTAACGCTTTTAAAATTGATTATCGGTTGCCGTGAAAGTAGCGATTTAAATCCGTTAGATTGTTTTGTGGCGTTGGGGTTTGACCTGCAAAAACTCGCACATATTCAACGAGCGTTGCCGTTGTTGAGCCAAATGTTATGCCGCCCGTTTTTAAGTAACCACACGTTTAATTTGAATGAATGGCAACTTGAAAAAAACATCACCAATTTGCTCGGTGAAAAACGCTGGTGGTTTCGTTCAGCAGGATCTGCGGATTTTTTGTTGTTAATGCGAGCGTTTCAAGGTTTGACGCAACAATTACAGCAATTACACATCAATTTAAATTGGTGGGAAATTTTAGAGCAAAGTGTTGGTGAACACTTATTTCAACAAGCGCGTGAGTTGCGTTTACCAGCGACAAATGCCACAACATCAGAAGTAAAAACGTTAAATTTCGCTTCACAAGCCAAAAAATTACAAGTCAACATTATAAAAAATAATCAACCGTTGGTCGCGGTTACATTACCTGCCGAAGCGGCGTTAGATTTGGAAAACTTAGTGCCAGACGATGTTCGTTTGGAATTGATGCAAACGGGAATGATCGATTTAACCGTCATTTTGCAACGTTTAAAATCGGAAGGTTTAAGCCCACAAGTTTTATTTTCTTGCGAGCTTGGTGAAAAAAAATATCGCGTTTGGCTCGAATAGCCAATATAGAAGCACTGCAAGCAATCGGTAAATTATCGCTGATCGAGGGCGTTGGTGCATAAATAAAATTTTTAAAATCAATATGTTAATCCCGACATTCCGCACCCCCATCACCCAGAATTTGAATATATCAAAACATATCTTTCACCAAGTAGCTTGAGCAAGCTGGAATGTTGCTTATTGCAATTCAAAACAACCGATTGAATCCCTCCAATCAGCAAAATATGAATACCCGTAAAAAATTGAAATACCCAACGAGCCGTAGGCTTATCAGTAGAACCGCCAGTTTGATTAGGAAAGGCGGCTTTATTTTCACTTAGAGATTGTCGAATTCGATACTCCAATGCGCTGTACACCAAAAGGCAAAGTGTCATAATCGCCATTAGAGCCTCGATGCGTTTGGGGGATTTGAGAAAAAGCGTATTTGCCCTGAACATCGGATCTTTCAAAAAACGAAACCCCCCTTCTACTTTCTGCTGTCCAGGCGTGTAATGGATCAAAAACTGCTCATCACTGAGTTTTGTTTCATCGAGTTCATTGGTTGCCAAAATAAAACAACATTTTCGCTCTATTTTTTGCTGTCTAACTTGGATTGAAGAAGATAGATTAGCCTCAATTTGATAACGAATCATATCAGGTTGTTGATCTTTTTTCGGGCGACCTTTACCTTTAAATTTTTTGATTTCAATGATGCTGGCATCGTTTATTTCTGTGGTATCCCGCTTTTTTTGAAAACTGTCTAAAGCCGCTTTGGCATCGATTTCACAAGCAAACTCTTGTTTTTTCAAGTGTTCAAAAACCTTGCATTCAGCTTCACTTTGTTTCAAAAACTGACGATTGACGGTTTTTTCAGCGCGTTCATGAGCCGCTCGGGTATAGACGATTAGCCAACGCTGATTTATACCGCCATAGTTTGAACCTATTGCTTTGCATACTCGCTCAGGCTTAACCTTTGACCATTCCACTGCCATGATTGACAAAGTTCTGATACACCGCCAATGGTTTCAGGAACGCGGGTAATCCAAGCAAAATCGCCTAATTCTTTGAGTGTTTCCTTGGCGTACAATGCACTGTCTGCAATTATTATTGACATTCCAATCGACTCTTCCAATTGTGATAAATGTGTTTTGATTATTTCACGAAAATCACTCGAATCATTGCTATTTCCGCTCATCGCCCTCATCCACAGAGGAATTCCTGCTTGATTTTCGCAAATCAGTTGTAACACGACTTGATTCAAGTCGGGGCGGTGATCACGGCTGTAACCTTGTGTAATATGAATCACGCGATCGGCTAACTCTTCTGCATTTTCTCGGCTGTTGTAATCGCCATCTACATGAAAGGTTGAACTGTCCAAATGTCCAACTTTGCACGATAATCTTAAGCGTTTCACCGATTGCGCTGCCAATTGAGCATAAAAATTTGAAGCACCGACATTATAAATATCATCCAATGCTCGACCAAACACGTCATCATTTAAATACTCGGCTTTTATGCTTTCACCTGATAATCGTTCGACGGGTTTGTCTTTGAAATAATGCGGCATTAAATACAGCGTTCGATTAGCAAAACCGAGACCGTTCAAAATCATGGCTTTCACGCATTTTCCGACGGATACATGGCGTTGTTGCTGGTCTTGCGGAATCAATGTATCGATAAGCAATTCCAATCCAAGTTCGTCAACCATTCCCGCTATTAAACCGATATGATCCAAGTTGTAGCTGTTGTATGAAGTTTCCATGGCTAAATTTTTTATGAATTTCTGGGTGACTTAATTTTAAATCACAAATTGCTTTTGATAGGTGCGGAATGTCGGATACAACTGTTTGATTTAATGTTTTTATTTATGCACCAACGCCCCTAAAATGTCGGTATGTAAGCGAATTTATTTAAATATCGTTGAACAATAAAAAAGCCGCTAACCCTTTCGAATTGCGACATTGTGAACGTTAATAAACATCGTTGAATCTATAATTGGCGGAGAGTGAGGGGTTCGAACCCTCGATGGGAGTTAAAGCCCATACTCCCTTAGCAGAACTACTATAAACTATAAAACACGCAAAATCAATACCTTAAACCGACCCGCAAATAAAATACGCCGTCAGACCGATTTAAAACGCATTCAAGCAAAACGTGCTATGACAAATTCTAGTCATACCAACTTCTGCCTCTCTTAAAATCATCAATCAAAACCACAGACTATGCAAACAGATTTCGTTACAGAAATGCGTGAAATTTTAGCGCGTGAAATAAAATTACTCTCAGTTGAATCAAAAGATGCAGACCGTCTGATTGATAAAATAACCCTAATGATTCGCAGAAAGTATGCGGGGCAACCGATTTATATATCTAAACGCAGCAATAGAAAATTGCGAAATGCAGAAATTTATGGAAAATTCAACGGATCAAACACTAGCCAACTTTGCCGAGATTATGATTTATGCGCCCAGCAAATTAGACGAATAATTGAATCGCAACGTCAACTCAGACAACGTGATATTTTTGGACATTAAAAAACCGCGTAGTCGTGACACGCGGTTTTATTTTCATAACTACCTTTTTAGATTTTACAATCCGCTACGCTTACGCATCCGCATTGACTTTGCACGCTTCATCATCGCGCCAGCACTATGCGACTTCATGTGCATTTTTCGCACAGCTAATTTTTGTTTTGCAGAACGTTTAGAGGGTGCGCCAGAAATTCTCTTGTGAATCTTTGACTTAACACCGTGTACAAAAGAAATTACGTTTTTAAATACCGCGTCAAAAATAGGCTCTTGAGCATCATCACCGAACGCAAAATTATCTAAATCGTCTTCGTCTGCGTCATCTCCGTTCAGAAAATCCATTACCCTGTCAGCCGCTTCGCTATCCCATTCATTCAAAAGCAGGTCAATGTCTTCGTCTGTAATGTCTTTTCGTGCAAGATATTCCCACGCATAATTTAATAGTGCGTCTAAATAATCTTGCTCATCATTGCCAATTTCACCATCGCCATTAAAATCAACAATTCCAAAAAACAAAATTTGCAATCTATCTGCACTATTTTCGTCATCGCCTAATTCATCGCTATTTTTCCACGTTTCAATTGCGCTTGCTGCTTTTAGCTTCATGTCCTGCATCGCATACTTTGCCGCGCTTGCATTCGCCGCATCGAGTGTGGGCTTTTTCTTTGTATCTACTTTTTCTTTATCGCCGCTGTCTAAAGTAATGTTTCGGCGCAATAAATCGGATAAATTCATTTTTGTTCCCTTTAATTTGTATTCAAAACACAATGTTAATACAGAAACTTCATATTTTATTTATGCTTTTCTTGCAAAAAAGAAAATCAAAGAAATGCCAATAAATACATAATCTACAATGAATCTAAATACTTTCGGATTTAGGTTCATGGCATCAATCACAGGTTTAGATATTCAAGAAATGGTAAAGCACTGGCTACAAACGCCAATGAATAGCTACCACGGCTCAAATTACGGGTGCGACCCTAAGGCGTTACTTCAAAATCCACAATCAATCGGTGTGGCGGATGCTTTTTTGAAAAAGCTCAAAAAGGATTTGCCCGTTTTAGCCATTCTCCCCGCAAATTCTGTCAATTTATATTCCGTCCCAAATGGCGTTGACCGCTTAGATATTTTTATCGAAGTCGCAGGTACAGCTCTACAAATTCAAGGAAATAGCTAATGCAAACCAAAGCCGATTTTCAAAAGTTAATCGCAGATTCAATTGCGAAATACCCCGTAATAACGCCGCTATTCATAGCAGAAGACCCGCGCATCATGCAGCATTTAGACGCTATCGCATCGGTACTCGCTAACTTTTCGCAACAAATCGAAGTGTCGCTTGCAGAACCTTTTGAAAAAGTACGCGATTCGACCATTTTAGCGGATGCTGCTATGCGTGGCATTATCAGCAAAGCCACGCCAGCACGGGCGCGTATCAAGATTTTTAACGATAACGAGCAACCTTTTCAGGTCGGTAATTTACGCACAATTTTAGATTCAAACGGCTATGAATGGCGCGTTGAAACACCGTTGACGATACCGCCTGTGAGTGAAGCGTTTATTGAAGCAGTACAAATTACAACCGAAATAATTACTCTCACTGTTGTAAATACTTATCCCTTTTACGCAATTCAAGTTCCTGAAAATTCAAGCGGTTATTTTTTAGCGAATATCGCATTAAGTGATTCTCGCGGCGAATTTGAATACCGCGAACGGTTTGTCAATACTTTTCCCGACGAGCGCGTATTTCATGTTGAAACTGACGATAGAAAATTGATGTGGATTCGGCTTGGTTATCAAAACGTAGTAGGCGTTCAACCGCGTGACGGCGATTTACTGACCTTAACGCTGGGATTTACAGCGGGTGATATTAAGCCTAAATCCGCGTCACCTATGAGTTTTGATTACTTGCTTACGCCTTACGATAACTTTGTGAAACTTAGTTTTGATTCATTGATTACGGCAGGTAGCAATCCGCCTGACATTTCAACATTACGCGATTTATGCCGTTATCCGTCCGTTTATGACCATTCAGCCGTTTATTTAGGTGAGTTCGATTTTCTAATTCGACGCACGTTTCCTACGCTTCGGTTTTTGTCGGTTTGGAATGAAACAATTGAAGAAGTGGTACGCGGCGCGAGCTTGGATAATATCAACACGTTATTCGTTTCGTGCCTTTCTAAAGATAATGATGAAATTATCTTGGCTGAAGGCGAAACGGGCAGGATTTTAAAGGAATTTGAATTAACGGGCATTCAAAAAGCCATTCGCGCAAAGATTCTCGAAGCCGATAATTCCTATCGTGTGCGATTTTTCACGCCTGTTCGGGCAAAGATTCAAACTGAAATAGATGCTTATGTGTCTACGTCTTACTCGAATGTCAGTGTTAAAAATCAAATCATTGCCGCGCTACTCGATAGTTTTGGCGAAAATGCTACGAACTCACGGCGCGGTCGCAATCAGCCGCTTTATAAGCAAGTTTATGATTTATTGAAGTTAAAAATTCCCGCTATTTCGTCTGAAAGTCGTAGTGACGCGAAGGTTTATATCAATGACGTTACACCTGTTTATCACCCTGAATACTGGGCTTATATGACCACCGATAGCTTGATTGTGAATGTTGAAAATATCAACGTGACTAACTTAGCGTGGAATTGATGATGAAAAAAACAGGGGTGCTTTTATTGATTTAGCGAGATAGGTGTCGTAATGGGAAGTTATTTATTTTTTAGCGGTATTTTTTCAATGGCAGGTGTATTTCTTGGTTTTGCTTTTGTATTTATTGTGAACACAAAAAAGCCCCGAAACCATAACGTCATCAGGGCTTTTTGCGTCAAAACTTAGGCTTTCAAAACGCCTTTCATTTTGTCTACTTCATGTTTCGTCAAAACCAAGCCGCCTGATTTTTCTACGACAAACTTTAAATCATCAAGCTGATATTTAAGCGATGATTTTTGCTCCAACTCTTGAATCCATTTTGTAGCGACTAACGCAACGCCATCAGGAATTTGAAAACTGACCGATTGCATAGGAGGCTCGTTGATAAAATCACGCTGCAACGATTTAACGGCAAACATCTTTGTGTTGACATCATAACCAAGAGCCATTAAATCATCCTTTTTCACGACCGCAAGCGCAAAGCCTTTGTCGTAATCGTCGCGCTTTGCGTCAAGATACGTCACGGCATCATCAAACTTAATCGCGGGTAATTCTTTGTAGCTACCAACTTTGAAATGATTGTTAAAACGCGACCACAAACCCGCTTTTGTCGCACCTTCTTTGCCGCTCGAAATGGCAATGTCAGCGACCATCGCGCTCAAAATGCCCCACTGCGTTTTGTTCACGCTTTCGAGTTCGACTAAGCCGTAAGGTTTTGAAACCATTGCATCATAAGCGCGAATTACAGCGATTTGAAACTTTGCACTTATCCACATAGCGTAAGAATAAACTAATTCTTTTGCGGCGAATGTTCCAAGTCCTTGTTTTGTAAAGATAGCCGAGAAGTCGGCTATTGAATTTTCTGTTTCAAGAAATTCAATTAAATCTTTTATTCCCTGAAGGTCAAGCCAATAACTAGGTCGATGTTTGTTTTCTCCGCCTGATGCTTTGTGTAAATCGTTTAAGCAAAAACGACCGTTTGAATCTTGACGAATTGAAGTGCCAGAAATGGCGAGTGACATTGTAGACATGATATGAATCCTTATTTTTACTAAAAGTTAGCCACCAAGGTGGCGGTTAGGAGCTTAGTAACAGTGGATTCAGAAACTGCGTTAGATATTGGATATTCTCTAACACTCCTAACACGCGATGCAATTTTAACCGATAAACGGCAAATTGCGAAAACTGATAGGCATAAAAAAGCCGCTTGATTATCGTATGCGGGTAACGCTGAACACCAACTGGTTACTAAGCCAGTGCAATCTCGTGATTGCGGCGCAAAGGTTAAGCTCAAAAAATTAACTTGTCAACAAAGAAAACCAACAAAGGCAAGCAAAAACAGCCGCCTATAATAAGTGTAAAAATAACACTATCGGATTTCATTCATGGCAAAACTAGACGGCATCGAACCCTTTTTAACGCTTCCCACCGCTGACCCGCTGGTTGCGTCGTTTGCCGTAGATGGAATTGAAGGCGATTTAAAGCAACTTGTTACCGATATTTTCGAGCAAGAATTAGCGCGTCGATTATTCGATGCTAACGTCTTAGGCGCACCACATTTAGGGACGTTTGATTTAGTTAGGCGTAATGTCAATGCCGATGGTTTAGTTTTATTACCAAACTCAACGGAAGAAGAAGCAACCCGCTATTTGTACCGCGCATGGCGTTCGCGTGACAATGACGGGCGCGGTCTGCACTTTCTAAAAACGTATTTGCAAATGCTGTTCCCAAACCTTTGTGACGTTGAGCAAATGGTTCAAAGCAAATACAAGCCGTATCCAACGGACTTGTACCCAGCATCAACACACGGCGGCGATAGTGATAAATTCTTAACGTCACGAATTGAAATAACACTGGATTGGATGTGTGAAGTTACCAACTTCCACAAGTTGATGTCGGTGTTTCGTTCGGTTATTCCTGCTCGTTTAACGCCGCTTTTCAGGATTCGCTTAACGATTTTGTTGTTGATTGAAGCATTGTTTGAATCGAACTTGTTGATGCAAAAGTTCATCAATATGGATTCAAACCCGTGCGGCTTTAAAATCACGAATAAAAACGGCATTAAATGGACAATGCCGCTCGATAAAGAATTTACTAAATTAGGATTTGAACCGTTTGTGGTTGGTAGAATCATTGGGCAAACGACGATTAAATTGCCATTTTACGGCAGTGATTTTGATTTGCGCGTGGGCGGTGATTGGCAACTAGGTGAGCAAATAGGGGGTAAATTATCACCCGTTCCGCCAAAACTCGATGGTAGCTGGTGTTTAGGCAAAAAAGTATTCCCAAAAGATTACACCCCTGATTTCACGCCCGTAATTCGCCACTGCAAAATTACCAGTGATTTGTTGCTACAGAAAGTTATGGAAGGGCGTGTTTATCGTCCGCGTTATCTCAATGAATTAAATCTAAAATTAAACGGTCAATGGCAAGTTGGCGGTCGAATTGTCAGCACGGCGAAAATTGTTGCGAACAGCGAACTCGATAATAAACCCGAAATTAGCGAAACCTTTGTTGAAGCGGTACGTCTTGATTATCCCTTTACGCCGCCTAAATTGGGTGGTTTTCCGCAGCTTGGAACGTGGCGCAAACTCGATGCACACTGGCAGGTTGGCGCAATTATTGAGCGTAGACCGTTTGGCTTTCAATTACGCAAGCCGTCTGTTTATCCCGATACCACCGCCGATTTAATTAGTGAAATCGATACGCACGTCAACGGCGGTAAATTCCGATTGCCTAAACTTGAAACCTTATCGGGGCAATATCTGACAGGATTTTGGCAGGTCGGCAAAGCGTCAAAAGACTTGCCATTAAACGGTTCGTGGAAAGTTGGCGGCACAAAATGGAACACAGAAAGCGAAACCGTTTTAGATTCACGCGCCTTTATTTACGCGCTGCAAGATGTTGAAGTTGTACCCGTTGACCATTTCAATTTGTCTTATCCGTTCAAAACCCGCCTTTCACGATCGCACAAATTAAACGCATGGCATAAATTAAACGGTAACTGGACATTAGGCGGTAGTGAAAACTTAACGCCGTTTGGCTTTACGTTGCGCGGCTTGTCGGTACTTGCTGATACGAGTAAATCACTCGAAAAACATACGTTAATTGACGTTATCGACAAATACGAAACCCTTGAAGCCAACAAACAACTTGATGGCAGTTGGGCAGTTGGTGAAGACTTAGGCGGCTTGAAATTAAATAGCGCGTGGAAAGTAGGCGGTCGCTCACAATCCGTTAAAACGCTGACGGTTTTAGATTCGCGCTCGATAATTTACGCCCCGCAAACTATTACCACCGTTGATACTAATCACTTTCAAACCAGCAATAACATTAAACTCGCACGCCAACACAGGCTAAATGCGTGGCACAAATTAGATAGCAATTGGTCGTTAAATTCAATCGACAAGCCTATGTCATTCGGCTTCTCGATGCGCGATGCCGTCATCATTGGCGAAACACACAAAGAAATCAGCAAAGACAGTTACGGCTATGCGAATAATGGCAAATTCAAATTACTGTCGAACGACGCGCTAATTGGTCAAGATTTAAGTGATTTGTGGCAACGTGATTTTAGGCTTGATGGTAGCTGGAAAGTCGGTGCTACAAATTGGACAATTGACGCATTAACCGTTTTAGATTTGCGTGCCTTTATCTATGCGCCGCAAACTGTTAGCGCGATTCAAGCCAATCATTTTGAAGTCGGTTATTCTCGAAACACAAAACTCGCTCGAACTTCAAAGCTCAATGCGTGGACACGCTTAACGGATTTAAAAATAGGCGGTTTGAGCAACCATCTTGGTTTTGGCTTTTCAATGCAAAATCACGCGATACCTGTTGAATCTGAAAAATTATTAGTCAAAAATTCATACGGTTACGTTAATGCAGGTAAATTCAAATTATCGTCAATTCCAACGCTTGGCGGTCAAGATTTAAGCGATTTGTGGCAAGGCTTAACACTAAACGGCGCGTGGAAAGTTGGTGCTTGTAAATGGCTGTGTGATGCACCAATTACCTTACAAAGCTATGCCATAACTTATGCGCCGCAAACCGTAGAATCATCAACCGCTGAACACTTTACGACAGGATTAACACGCCTTGCTCGAACTGGAAAAGTAAATGCGTGGACAAAATTAAATGGTTTGTTTGGTGTTCAAAATCGAACGCCTTTTGGCTTTGCAATCCGTAGCGATATTGTCATTACAGACACAGAAAAGCGTATTTCAAAAGAATCGAATTGTTATTTAACGGGCGCGGATAAATTCAAAATATCGCCGATTACGATTAGCGAATTATGGGATGACAATCAGCTAAAACTCAACGGAAAGTGGCGAATTGGTGCGTCAAAATGGACGGCTGAAACTGAAACACTCGCAGAATTAAAGTCGATAATTTACGCCCCGCAAACCGTATCGCTATCGGATGCAAATCACTTTGACATTCACTATCCGCAACGCTCTAAACTTGCGCGGTTGCCAAAACTAAATCAATGGCATCAGTTAAATGGTAGCTGGCAATTAAATAAAGCTGAAAGCAGCACGCCGTTTGGCTTCTCAATGCGTCGTGATTCAATCGTTGTAGATACAGCGAAAACCATTACTAAGCATTCACCGATTGATGTTATTGATAGATTTCTGAAAATCTCACCTAAAAAATTAGGCGATATTTGGAACACAGACCGAATGCCTATAAATGGCTCGTGGAAGGTAGGCGGTAGAAAACAAGCAGTTGATACATTAACCGTTTTAGATTCTCATGCCTTTATCTACGCGCCACAAACTATTGAATTGTCAACAAGTGACCATTTCCAAACAGGCGTTACGCGGCTTTCACGCTCAAGCAAACTCAATAATTGGTCAACGTTTGACAGCTTATTTGATAAGCAAAACAAAACACCGTTTGGTTTTGAAATTCGTCGTGATTCAATCGTTGTAGATACTGCAAAAACCATTACTAAGCATTCATCGATTGATGTTATTGATAAGCTAATTAAATTATCGCCTAAAAAGCTAAGTGATTTATGGCAAAACGGCGGTTATAAACTAGATAGCAGTTGGCAATTAGGCGGTCGTAATCAATCGGTCGATACGCTAACAACCTTAGATTCTCACGCTTTTATTTACGCCCCGCAAACGATTGAAAGCACCACCGCAGACCATTTTCAAACAGGTGTCACAAGGCTTTCGCGCTCGAATAAATTAACGGCATGGTCGAAGTTTGAAAACCTGTTTAATAAAGATGATAAAACGCCTTTTGGCTTTGAAATTCGCAGTGACATTACCGCTGCCGAAACACAAAAGACACTCGAAAAGCGCGTTGATATTGATTTAACGGGCGATTATTTCAAGTTAAACCGCAAAGTAATTGATGGAGCGTGGCAAGTTGGAACGCATCAAAATTGGCTTAAACTTGATGGCGGCTGGTCAGTGGGAGGGCGGTTAGCGAAAGTCGAAACCGATACGTTAATAGAATCTAATCACATTGCTTATGCGATTCAAACAGTTGACGTTACCGAATCAAACCATTTTGAAATCAGCTACCCAAATCGAACCCGCTTAGGCAAAACAGTTACGCTCAATTCATGGCGTTCACTTAATGGGCAGTGGCAAGTTGGTAGCGCGGAAGTTAAAAAACCATTCGGCTTTTCACTGCACAACAATGAATCAATCCCCGCTGATTCTGAAAGTGTCGCGCATTTAGATAAAGTCATTGATGTTTTCGATAAATACACCACGCTATCAGACGATGGCGGTTGGGATGTAGGTAACTCAAATAATCGTCACAAACTTACGATAAATGGCGGCTGGAAACTAGGGCAACGCAATCAAATCGTAGAAAGCAGCGTATTGATTGATGTCAAGAGTGCTATCGATGTCACGCAGAGTATTGATTCATCTATTTCAATCAATCGTGGCGGCACATTTAGATTTATTGATGCAGCGGGAAACCTACAAAATTACACGCTTTACACCACTGAAAAAATAGAAATTATCGACAGCAAAATCGCGCTAAACGTGAAGCCTTACGGTGATATTTTCTTAGGTGTTGGCGTAATTTGGCGTGAAATTATCGAAGACGTTGAAATCGTAGAAGATCATGATAACGTCACGGCAATTGAAATTAACGGTGATTTTTACGCGCAATTTGATTTTAATTCGAGTGACATTAACGGGCTTTTCGCGTCCGTAACTTATTTGGCGTTACAATGAATGCAAAAAAGCCCGTGTTGAGAAATCAGCACGGGCTTTTTTAGTAGGCTTTGACTTATCTCAAGCCACGCAAAAATGATTGAAGCGTCCACGCTTGTTGTGGTCTTGCGGGTTTTGGCGGTGGCGTGACGGAATCTAAAACAGGGGCGTTGACTTCAAAGCATTCAAAACCCATAATTAAATCGTTCGCGTTGTCGGGGGTAGCTAGAAACAGCTCTGACGTATTATCTAAAACTGCTGGACTACTTTTAGATGCACGAACATCTTTACCTTTCACATACGCAGTAACAAGCCAGTGTCCTGTTTTACCTTCCCAATCCAGCTTTATACCCGCCTTCCCGCTTGCGCTCGATAAGTGTATGTAGTTTTTGTGAAAAGTAGCGTAACAACAAGAATATGTGTAAAGACCACTCGAGGTAACGTAGTAAGCGTCGTTGTTGTTACCTAGCATTTTCCATGTATCCGCATAGGTAACGAGATCGCACATAGATC
>CAIRCR010000362.1 GCA_903877065.1 uncultured Pseudomonadota bacterium | reverse complement strand
TGCGATGAAGCTACGCAAAGCAATGGAAAAAGACAATATTGGCGTTAAAGATGTTATTAAAATTGTGGAAGTCGATGCGCCGATTGTTGCTAAATTGATTCAAGTATCTAACAGCGCGTTATATGCGCCCACAACACCCATTAAAAACTGCCATGATGCCGTCACTCGCTTAGGTTTGGAAACAACACGCAAACTGGTGATGGGGATTAGCGTAAAGCAGTTATTTCAATGCAAATCCCCCAAACTTATGGCAAAAATGCAAGAATTGTGGAAAAAAAGTTTGCATATTTCCAGTTTGAGTTTTGTGCTAGCTCAAGAATCTGGCGAGGTAAATCCAGAAGACGCGCTTTTAGCAGGTTTAATTTGTGATATTGGTGCAATTCCACTAATTCATTTCGCAGAACAACACCCTGAAAATTATCCTGATTTAGATGATTTACAAGCCGCGATGCCGTACTTAAATCCTCCAGTGGGTATGTTGATGCTTCACACACTCGGTTTTTCACACGAAATTACCGAAATTCCTAAATACTCCGAAGACTGGTACCACGAAAGTGGTGATAAATTAACGTTAATTGATGTCGTTATTTTAGCTAAATTACACAGTTATTTTGGGTCTGCTCACGCAAAAGACCTGCCTTATATCAACTCAATTCCTGCGTATGCAAAACTTAAAAATGGCAAATTAAATGCCGATTTTTCACTCGATATTTTAGTCAAAGCACAACAACGTATCGACATAGTGATGGGTATGTTTACTTAATGTTAGAGGCACTTCTCGCATTTTACAAATCACTCCAACAGCTCCTCGCTTTACCGCAGAGCTTATTGTCGAGTGTGTTTTTTCGTTCACCAGAAACACCACCCGTTGAACGTCAAAGTTCTGCTGAAGAAATTGCTATTTTTAACTCGTTAGTTGAAGCAGGGCTTCCTGTTAAATCACCGACTGGCGTAACACTCGCCAAACCCACCCAACGCACGGAACCTTTTTTGATAAATGATGATGAGCAACAGCCCGTCAGTTTATTGAGAAAATTTGCTCCATTGCGTTACTTAGGCGAAAACATACTAGAACAAATCGAACACAAAACATTGCATTACACGGCTAATTCAGTTGTTTTTATTGCAGGGCAACGTACAAATTATGTGTTTTATTTGTTGCAAGGCAGCATTGAATTAACTCCTGAAGGTATTTTTCCTTACACCGTTAATTTCGATTCAACTCACGCGGCATTACCGTTAAATAGTGGTTATTTGTGTGGCGCGACGGCAATTACTGCTGAACCAAGTATTATCCTGATTGTTTCACGAGTTTTTTTACAAAGCCTAAGTCAACATAAATATCGTTACACCGTGGGCAGTGAATTTATTAAAAGTGGTTTGCCACGAGAATTGCCAAATAATCAATTCTTTTCTGACTTTGCTCAGGCTTATCGGGAAAATTCATTAAGTTTACCCAGTTTGCCGCAAGTGGCTTTACGTTTAAAAAAAGCGTTAGAAGAACCCG
>CAIRCR010000361.1 GCA_903877065.1 uncultured Pseudomonadota bacterium | reverse complement strand
TATGATGTAGTGCGAAATGAAGGTCATTTGAATCTCAATACTAGCCACGATACCAGTGAATTCTGTTGTGAGAGTATTGCACATTGGTGGAAATTGTATGGCAGTAAAAATTACCAAAATGCCACGTCGTTACTGATTTTATGTGATGGTGGCGGAAGTAATTCGAGTCGAAGTCATTTGTTCAAAAAAGCGTTAATTGAACTTGCTAAAAAATTGCAATTAGAAATTCGGGTGGCACACTATCCGCCTTATTGTTCAAAACATAATCCGATTGAACATCGCTTGTTTGCTCACGTTACACGAGCTTGTCAGGGTGTTATTTTTCATTCCGTTGCAATTGCAAAGCAGTTCATGCAGAAGGCTAAAACGAACACTGGATTGAAAGTCACCGTTGATGTTTTGACTGAAATTTATGAAACGGGGAAAAAATGTACTGCTGATTTTATTCAGAGTATGAAAATTACTTGTGATGAATATCTGCCAACTTGGAATTATCGTGTTGGTGTTAAAAATGCTTGATTCGGGAAGTTGTTTTTGACGGTTTCC
Source organism: uncultured Pseudomonadota bacterium (assembly GCA_903877065.1). Classification (GTDB taxonomy): domain Bacteria; phylum Pseudomonadota; class Gammaproteobacteria; order Methylococcales; family Methylomonadaceae; genus UBA10906. Next base: position 2,989 of record CAIRCR010000361.1, on the reverse strand, counting down.
TAACGCCCTCACGAGTTGTTAATTCATCATCTGTCGATAACTAATTTCAAACCCGACGGCAACGCTTCACCAAAAATTTGTTTTTCTTCTTTTTCACTAAGTTCTTTTACACTTTCAACCATTTCCAACCACGAAACAGGAGCTTTGCTTAATTTTAATTTTTCTAAAATTCGCACTCGTATTTCGTCGCAAATATCACGCGCTCTGTCACCACTCATTCGCGCTATCAACGTCGCTGCAAAACTGATTTGTGGTGTTTTTTTCCAATCTTCGTTGAGTAATTGCAATAACCAATTTTCCACTGTTTCAGCGGGAACCACGTTGTGATTACTACCGTGAAATGGAATGCGTGCGCCTATTCTTCCAACTGCCCACCACGTTTGATTAGATTCGCTAGATTTTTCTAGCCGTTTTAATAACCAATCACCCAGTTGAATTTTTTTCTTTACAGGCAAACGTTCTAAAACTGCTGCTAACCTTACAATATCATCGTAACTGCGAATTTTGAGCTGTTTTATAACACCTGGCTGACGGGCGGCTGCGGGATCAATATATTTTGAAATATCAGCAAAAATAGTTTCTTGCGCTGTTACAGACAAACCACCTGCAATACGTCGCCACAATGTCCACCATTCTGCCCACAATGCACTTTCATTGACGAATTGAATGCCGAATGGATAAATTTTCCAAAGTTGTTCTACACGCCAATCGTCCAACGGATAACCAAAACCTGGACGTAAACAATAGCCCATTAAATTAAACCAAACACGCTCATGTGCTTCACTACGACGACGGTATTTTTCACCTTCTAATAACGCATTAAACAATGTCCGCAAAAGTGGTGAATTCCATTCACTTTTATCCATGCCAGTCATTTTTTCTAAATCAGCACGTAGGTTTTTCACTGCTTTGGGATCAATTTGTTTGGATTTTGCACCGAAAATAGCACTGATTTTTTCATACAATGCAGGTAAATTTTTGGGTAATTCATCTGACGTATTTGCCGTTGTCGCACCACGTCTCAACTGAAATTCTACGTTCCAGCGTTTTTTAGAATTTTCAATCGACACACATTGAATTTTTAATGTTCCGATTTCGGTTTGCGTTACAGCTAATTCAACTAAAACTTCACTGCTCGAATCACTGGTAAATGCCACAGCCAGCGGAGGTAGTGAATGAAAATTGTCAGTAATTTCAGCAATATCACCTGATTTAAAAATACTGTCACCAATCGTCGAAGCCAAATGAAAGCGAACAGGTGTTCCTAAACGCAAGACAAAACGGTGATTTTTCAAAATGATTTCTTCACCTTCTTCACTGCCGCGCGGCAAAATACAAATGCCTTGTGATAACTCGGTTTCATTGATTTCATTAGTGTCCACCAGTAAAAAATAGCTTCGTGCCGCACCGCCGCCGATTTTCAATTTTTTTTCACGACGTGCTAACGCATAGCTTACCGCGCCAAATGCAACCGCTAATTCAGGGTGCTGATTTTCTAAAAGAATGGGTGGTTTTTCACGCCACGAACTGAGTAAATCGATTACACGTTGCGTAATCGGCTGACTACGAAACACACCACCATTTAACAGCAACGCATCGGGAACAATCGAATTGGTTTGCAAAGCATTTTGTGCTGCGTGTTCATGAATTTTTAAAAACGCTGCAATATGCTTACTTACGGCTGGTTCAGCCGCATAAGGCAAGCCAAATTCAACAACGCCACTACGCTTTTTATTAGGCAATTCGTTTAATTTCGATAACGGAAAAAATCCATCAAGCGCAATTGCTTTCACTTCGTCACGCGATAACGTGGCAGAGCGTGAACCGCCAAATAATTTTGAACCACTCGCAAGCAACGTAACTTTCACAGATTCGGGGGCATTTTCAGCAAGCAAGCGTTCTTTTGCTTCTCGGCACTGTTCGAGTAATTGCGATAATTCAGCGGCAGATAACCGTTTTTCATTATTTGTTAAACGTGATTCAAGTGTATGCGCTAATGCTAAATCTAAATTATCACCGCCCAACATCAGATGATCACCGACACCAATTCGGGTCAATTTTGGCTCTTTTTCGCCTTGTTCAACCTTGATTAGTGTTAAATCTGTCGTGCCGCCACCCACGTCGCAAATCAACAATAAATGCACATCGGCAAGTTTTTCTTTCAATTGCCCTGCATTACAACGCAACCAATCGTAACAAACGGCTTGAGGTTCTTCGAGCAAACGAATGTTTTGCAAACCCGCAATTTTTGCAGCTTCCAACGTCAATGAACGTGCGCCTTCGTCAAACGAAGCTGGAACCGTAATTACCACATCTTGATCTTCTAATGGTGCCGTAGGGTTGTGATGTAACCAAACCATGCGGACATGAGCGAGATAACTTGCACTCGCTTCTAACGGTGAAACTTTCTGCAGATCTTCACTTGCCCCCCAAGGTAAAATTGCCGCACCTGGGTCAACAGATGGGTGTGAGAGCCAACTTTTTGCGCTGGTGACAAAACGGCCTTTGGTTTTTGCTCCTAAAACACGAGCAGCCTCGCCTAAAATGGCATTGTCAGTTGTTGTAAAAGTTAAATTACCCGTTGAAATTTCACTGTCAGCAGGATGATAACGCACGGAAGGCAAAAGTGGACGTGACGCAACTTGTCCTAAATCAACCAATTGTTCGATTGAAAATAATTGAATTTTATGTGCAGAGGCAACGTGTGCATAAGCAACAGCTGTGTGCGTTGTGCCTAAATCGATACCGACTAAAAATTGAGCTTTTTTTGTTTTCACAGATTTTTATTTTTTGAATGTATCAGCTGAAAGGGATTGTGATAGCTATGTACCCGTTAAGAGTTTGGTATTTCCAACAATTATTCAGACATAAGTAAAACTGTTGAGTGGCTCTTATGTGGTTTTCTTGTTTAACGCTTGTTTATGCTACAATTCAACACTTTATAATTCACACGAGAGAAAAACAACACTATGGCTAAAGAAGATCAAAT
>CAIRCR010000360.1 GCA_903877065.1 uncultured Pseudomonadota bacterium | reverse complement strand
TTATATCAAACCATAATGAAATATCGACGCTACAAAAATGAAGCGACGTTGATTTCGCACGATTATTCGGCTCGTAGACGTTGGGTTTTAGGTGCAATTATCGCGGGAATGCTTGTTTTGGCGGGAAAAGCTGTCGATTTACAAGTTTTCGACAAAGATTTTTTAAAAGAACAAGGTGATATGCGTCACGTCAGCGATGTTCCCGTTTTTGCGTATCGCGGAGTTATTCGAGATAGAAATGGGGCACCACTTGCGATTAGTACACCCGTCGAATCAATTTGGATTAACCCGCAAGAATTCAAAATTGCAACACGCGGACAAATTAAACAACTTGAACGCTTGTTGAATTTGGACGATGGAAAAATTGAGGATCTATTTACGGATCCGCACAAGCAATTCGCCTATTTAGCACGGCAAGTAAGTCCAAATTTAGCAGAGCAAGTGAAAAGTTTAAAACTGTCTGGACTATATTTTGAACGTGAATTTAAACGTTTTTATCCAACTGGCGGTGTAGCGGCGCATCTGATTGGCTTTACTGATTTAGATGATAAAGGGCAAGAAGGTTTGGAAGCCGCTTACGATCATTTATTACGCGGCGTCGCAGGCAGCAAACGCGTTATTCGTGATGGTAAACGACAAATTATTGATGATGTTGAAAATATCAAAGAACCCATTGCAGGTAAAACTTTAGAATTAAGCATCGACCAGCGCATTCAGTATTTGGCTTATCGAGAATTAGCACACGCGGTTTCAATCAATCACGCAAAATCGGCATCATTAGTCGTTTTAGATGCAAAAAATGGTGAAATTTTAGCCGCCGTAAATCAACCGTCTTTCAATCCAAATGCCCGCAAAAGTTTAAAAGAAAATTTGTACCGTAATCGTGCATTGACGGATGTTTTTGAACCAGGTTCAACAGTAAAGCCGTTTGTTGTCGCAGCGGCATTAGATGGACATTATGTGCGCCCAGATGAAACGTTTGAAACCAACGGCAGTTTTGAAATTGGCACACACGTCGTTAAAGATGTTCACAATTACGGCACCCTAGATTTAACCAGCGTTATCAAAAAATCAAGCAACATCGCCGTGAGTCAAATGGCGTTACGAATGCCCCCCAAGTATTTTTGGGAAGTTTATCATCAACTTGGATTTGGTGAATCAACGGCTTCTGGTTTTCCAACCGAAGCGAGTGGCAGTTTATTAGATTATTCTCAGTGGAAACCTTTTGACAGTGCAACCCTTTCATTTGGTTATGGTTTAAGTACAACAGCAGTGCAATTAGCACGTTCTTACACCGCATTAGCAGACAATGGAATTTTACATTCAGTAAGTTTATTCAAACGTGACGAAGACCCAGAACCGAAACGTATTTTTACCAGCCGCACGGCAAAAAGCGTTCGAGCCATGATGGAAACGGTTATCGCTAAAGATGGCACAGCTTACGAAGCGCGAGTCGATGGTTATAGCGTCGCAGGTAAAACAGGAACGGTTAAAAAAGCGGGCGCTGGCGGTTATATTGAAAAAAGTTATTTTTCAGTATTTGCGGGAATGGCTCCCGCGAGCAACCCACGTTTAATCATTGTCGTGATGATTGACGAACCTTCCGCAGGACAGTATTACGGTGGGATTGTATCTGCCCCAGTTTTTTCAAAAGTGATGAGTGGCGCGTTGCGAATTCTCGAAGTTTCACCCGATCAATCTGACAATATGCCTGTTTTATTGATGGGCAAAAACTAATGAAAATTTCAGATTTACTTGATTTCAACAGCGACTTAAACATTACTGGTTTAACTTTGAATAGTAATGAAGTTGGCGAAAGTAATGTTTTTATCGCATTAAAAGGCGCAAATTTTCACGGTTTAACTTATGCAAAATCAGCGATTGAAAAAGGTGCAATCGCCATTTTATTCGATAGTGACGATTCACAACTTGCCGACGAATTTCTTTTCGATTCAAATGTTTTAAAAGTTCCCGTTTCAAATTTACTCGAAAAATTAGGTGAAATTGCAGCATGTTTTTACGGTGAGCCATCTAAAAATTTAAATGTCATCGGCATTACAGGTACAAATGGCAAAACGTCTTGCAGTCAATTTTTAGGTCAAGCCCTAGAAAACTGCGGCGTAATTGGCACTTTAGGCTGGGGGAAAGTCGGTGAATTAAAAGAAACTTTAAACACCACGCCCGATGCCTTAGCTACTCAGAAAATGTTAGCCACTCTGAAAAATGACAGTTGCGAAAGCGTAGCAATGGAAGTGTCGTCGCACGGTTTAGCGCAAGGGCGTGTGAACGGCGTGCAGTTCAAAGGCGCAATTTTTACCAATTTTAGCCGTGACCATTTGGATTATCACGGCACGATGGAAACGTATTTAGAAACAAAATTAAAACTGTTCGATTCGCCAGAACTTGAATTTGCAGTTATCAATTTAGATGACGAAATCAGCATACAAATTATTGCCGCCGTTCCTAAAAGTGTAGAAATAATTGGCGTGACAGCGACTGGCACAGCATCGCCGCGTGGTCAAACATTAAGCGCAAAAAATATAAAATTAAATTTGAGTGGCATTCAATTTGACGTTTTTTGGCAAGAACAAACACAAGCATTACACATTCCGTTAATCGGCAAATTCAATTTAGAAAATGTGTTGTGCGTGTTAGCTGTTATGTTGAAATCAGGTATTGAACTCGAAGATGCAGCAAATCGTTTAACTCATTTAAAATCCGTCGATGGACGAATGGAACGTTTTGGTGGTTCAAATAATCAGCCATTAGTGATTGTCGATTATGCTCACACACCTGACGCGCTCAAAAAAGTTTTACACAGTTTGCGTTCACACACGTCGGGAAAATTGGGTGTTGTTTTCGGATGTGGCGGAAATCGTGACAGTGGCAAACGCCCACAAATGGGACAGGTTGCGGAGCAGTTTGCCGATTGGGTTATCATGACCGACGACAACCCACGTTTTGAATCAAACGAAGCGATTGTGTTAGACATTTTGAGTGGTTTTCAAAACACCGAAGTCCAAATTATTCACGACCGATCCAAGGCCATTCGCACTGCAATTGAGCAAGCTAACTCACAAGATTGTGTATTAATTGCAGGTAAAGGACATGAAACTTATCAAGAACTCAACGGAGTAAAATTCCCTTTTAATGACGCGCAATGTGTGCGCGAAATCATGGCAAAATCATGATAAGCATGAATTTGAGTGACTTAGCCACTTGTTTAAACGGTAAACTGATTGGTGCAGACAGTGTGGCGAACGGTGTCAGTATTGACACACGCACATTAAAAGCTGGGCAAATTTACATTGCCATTGAAGGTAAAAATTTCGACGGTCACGATTTTGTTGATGTCACAAAAAAAGCGGGTGCAGTTGCTGTTTTAACGCATAAAAAATTAGAAACTGATTTACCACAAATAGTGGTTAGCGATACACGTCTTGCTTTGGCTGAACTTGCTGGCGCGTGGCGTGAAAAAATGACAGCAAAAGTCATTGGCGTAACAGGCAGTAACGGTAAAACAACCACCAAAGAAATGCTTGCCACGATTTTGAGCGTTAATGATTCGGTACTTTACACACAAGGCAATTTGAACAACGACATCGGTGTTCCTTTAACGTTATTACGTTTGTCACACGAGCATAGTTACGCTGTCATTGAAATGGGTGCAAATCATTCGGGCGAAATTGCTGACATCAGCCGTTACGCAAACACCAATGTGGCAATTATTACAAACGTTGGTGCGGCACACTTGGAAGGTTTTGGCGACGTAAATGGTGTTGCACGAGCAAAAGGTGAAATCATCGAAACTTTAAATCCAAATGGTGTAGCGGTTTTAAATTGTGACGACGCTTTTTTTGATTATTGGCACACTGTCGCGGGTTCACGAAAAGTAATCACGTTTGGCTTGCATGAAAACGCCAATGTTCGTGCTGAAAATATCGACGTAAAAATTGAAAACAATCAATTTATAACCCGATTTGATTTAAAAACTGCTAACGATGAGATTCACGTTTTGTTGCCTTTGGCTGGAAATCACAATGTTTTAAACGCACTGGCAGCAACGGCGGCGAGTTTAGCAATTGATATTCCACTTTCACAAATCAAACAAGGTTTAGAAAAAATGTCGCCCGTCAACGGACGGTTACAATTATTGCGTGGACGTTTGGGAAGTTGGATTATCAACGATACTTACAACGCAAACACAGCATCATTAACCGCCGCGTTAGAGGTTTTGGCAAAATGTGAAAGTGAACGCTGGGTAATTTTGGGCGCATTTGGTGAATTAGGTGAACGTGCTGAAAACTTACATTTTGAAATGGGCAACACCTTGAAAAATTTCGCTGTAAAACGTTTATTTGCGGTTGGTGATTTAACCAAACAAACCGTTGCCGCGTTCGGTGAAAATGCAAAACATTTTGCCTCACAAACTGAATTACTCGAAGCCATAACACACTTATTGACGGGCAACGAAACCATTTTAATTAAAGGCTCTCGGTCACAACGCATGGAAAATGTCACAACCGCTTTAGTAGAACCCACAGGATTTTAAGAATGTTAGTTTATTTCGCCGATTATTTAATCAGCTTCGACAGCGGCTTTCGTGTTTTTCATTATTTGACGTTCCGTGCCATTTTAGCGGTTTTAACATCGTTGATGATTTCTTTCATTATTGGTCCTTGGATGATTCGCAAATTAAGCCACGAAAAAATCGGGCAAAGTATTCGTGAACTTGGACCTCAATCACACCTTGAAAAATCAGGTACGCCAACAATGGGCGGCACGTTAATTTTGGTGGCGATTACCATTACAACGTTGTTATGGGCAGATTTAAGCAACCGTTACATTTGGGTCATTTTGCTCGTGACGCTCGGATTTGGCGTAATTGGTTTTATTGATGATTATCGAAAAGTGGTTAAGCGTAACAGTGACGGTCTTTCAGCACGTTCAAAGTATTTGTGGCAATCAATTATTGGTTTTGCGGCGGCATTATTTTTATATAAAACAGCAACATTACCTGCTGAAACACAATTGATCGTCCCGTTTTTCAAAGACGTTTTTTTCAATATGGGCTGGTTTTACGTTGTATTTGTGTATTTTGTGATTGTTGGCACAAGCAACGCTGTTAATCTCACCGATGGCTTAGACGGTTTAGCAATTATGCCGACGGTTATGGTTGCGACGGGATTAGGTGTTTTTGCATATTTGTCAGGACACTCGACATTTTCACAGTATTTGGCGATTCCCTCTTTACCGCACGCGGGCGAATTAGTGATTTTTTGCGCGGCGTTAGTCGGCGCGGGTTTGGGCTTTTTGTGGTTCAACACTTATCCCGCAATGGTTTTCATGGGCGATGTCGGCGCGTTGGCATTGGGCGCGGCTCTTGGCACATTAGCTGTTTTGGTTCGACAAGAATTTGTTTTAGTGATTATGGGCGGCGTATTTGTGATGGAAACACTGTCGGTAATAATTCAAGTTTTATCATTCAAACTTACGGGCAAACGGGTTTTTAAAATGGCACCAATTCATCATCATTTTGAACTCAAAGGCTGGCCCGAACCGCGTGTGATTGTGCGTTTTTGGATTATCACCGTGATTTTGGTGTTGATTGGTTTAGCTACTTTGAAATTGAGATAATCATGCAAAACCTCTTAAAAACAAGATTTGATTTAACCACAAGTTCTAAAATTGTTATCGTCGGCGAAGGTATCACGGGTACTTCTGTTGCACATTTTTTAGAAAAGCTAGCATTGCCTTTTTCGATTGTCGATAGTCGTAAAACGCCTTTTACGTTTGACACCTTTAAAAATGCCACTCATTTAATCGTTAGCCCTGGTGTTGCGTTGACCGAGCCGACAATTGCAGTCGCTTTAAATTCGGGTTCTAAATTGGTTAGCGATATTGATTTATTTGCTGCTGTTGTCACCGCGCCAATCGTTGCTATTACAGGTGCAAATGGCAAAAGTACAGTGACGACGATGCTCGGTGATATGGCGAGAGCTTGTGGTAAAAATGTCGGTGTTGGCGGAAATTTAGGCAAACCTGCTTTGGATTTACTTGACACGGCAGCAGAATTATATGTTTTAGAATTATCAAGTTTTCAGCTTGAAAGAT
>CAIRCR010000359.1 GCA_903877065.1 uncultured Pseudomonadota bacterium | reverse complement strand
TGCAACTATCTCTGCCCAAGATCGTGCAATCGGAGATTTAATCTCTGAGGCAATGGATCGCGTCGGCAAAGATGGCGTCATCACTGTTGAAGAGGCATCAACACCTGACAGCATTCCTTTAACCACAGAACTAGGAAAATAATGCGCGATAGATCCCAATCTCAATAAACCCATCAAAATTTGCAACACACCCGCAAGCATCACCACTAACAAAAATGTTGAAAATCCCAGCATTTCAATGTCGCTAATCATTAGCGCGACAAGACCCGCAGCCGCACCACTAATGCCCAACGCTGAACCACTCAACGGCGCAACTAATATACCGCCAATGATGCTAGCAATTAACCCTGAAAATAGCGGTGCGCCAGACGCTAAGGCAATTCCCATTGATATTGGAATTGCGATAAAAAAATTGCAATACCAGCTGAAATATCGCATTTCAAATTTTGAGAAAACATAAAACTCCAATAATTTACTCGTGAACTGGTAAACAGCTTAACTAAAAAGTTACCGTTTACAAACACAATTTGTTGGGCGGTTCTGTGGTTGAATTTACGATTTTAAAAGTGGGGCGTTATGAATATCACACCGCTTGCATTAAAATGAACGCTCCATAATTAACCACTGACTTTAAAAAATTTCATGACAACAAAACCCAGTAAAAATTTAGAAACCTTTGAAAATCCACAACAGCAACGTGATTACACCATTCGCATTGATATTCCAGAATTTACCTGTCTTTGCCCCAAAACGGGACAGCCCGATTTTGCCACCATTCAAATTGAATATGTTCCAGCCCAATTATGTGTGGAATTGAAATCACTCAAACTGTATATGTGGGCATTTCGTGAACAAGGCGCGTTCCATGAAGCCATAACTAACGAAATTTTAGACGACATCGTGCGAGCCATTACGCCAAATTTCATGCGGATTCGTGCTGAATTTAATGTACGCGGCGGCATTTATACGTCGGTTGTCGTTGAACATCGTAATCCAAGTTGGATTGCGCCTGAATTAGTCAATCTCCCCTGAATTTATGTTAAAGCAGCCCAATTTTGCCGTCGCGTTAAAATATGATCACGAAAAAGAGAACTCATCTGCCGCTGTTACGGCAAAAGGCGCACGCTTAACCGCCGATCAAATTTTAAAAATCGCTGAAGAACACGACATTCCGCTTTATAAAGACCCTGAATTAGTGAGCTTGTTATCACAAATTCCATTGGGCGATGAAATTCCACAAGAACTCTATCTCGCTGTCGCTGAAGTTATTGCTTTTGCTTATGAACTCAGCGGCAAACACATTTCAGAAAATCTCTCATGAACTTGAAAAATACCTTAGTCGAATTATCACAAACTATTTTGCCGCATCACGCGCTGTCACGGTTTGTCAGTCATTTCACTCACTGTGAAAATGTTGCGTGGAAAAACTTTTTGACTCGGCAAATCATTGAGCGTTACGGCGTAAATATGGATGAATCAATCACGTCTGATTTGAATACGTTTAAAAGTTTTAACGA
>CAIRCR010000358.1 GCA_903877065.1 uncultured Pseudomonadota bacterium | reverse complement strand
TTTACGTTGAGTGTTTTAAATGCCAAGGTGTCTGCAAAATCAACTGCTGTACCATTTTTAGACAGAGGAACAAATATCGGTAGGTTATGTTTTTGTGCCGCAACCATAGCGACAAAAACGCCCGTGTTGCCACTTGTTTTACCACAGTCATTATCAGCGGCTATACGTTGATTCTCGCAACCACGAGCCATAAACGCATCAATTACTTTGCCTAAATTACCTGCACTGAAACTGACTACGACAGGTAAATGATGTTTATTGTGGAGTTCACCTTTTGCACCGTTAGCGTGATACACACCAAGCCCTGTGCTTAAACCTTCGGTGTGATATGCGCCATTGATGCAGTTTTCAAATGTGCCTCCAATAATGGCAAACCCTTCGCCGATTTGTCCGACGAAATCTTTGTTGTCGTTTCTGTTAGGTAGATTTTGGGCGTAGAGGTGCTGATAACCGATAACTTGAGTGTGGATATTGAAGATTTGAATCATTAAGCAATCGCCATATCGACCAATACCACGGCGAATTTCAATACCGTCAATGGGTAGGTTTTTAGCAATGAGGTACGGATGGTTAGCCACATTGTCAGTGGTTGCTGCGTCCCATCGCTGGTTAGCTAGTTTTAAATCAGCGGCTTGTTTATCTGTGGGCGCGTTATCAAATGCAGGTGTTACGGTAGTAATGTCACCTTTCTTTTTGAATGGTATAACGATAGGTGATGGTTCATTTGTTTTGCGTTCCTGTACTTCATGCCATTCGCTATAGGTTTGGGTTACGCCACCGTGTTTGTTGGTGTGGAAGGTGATGCGTTTGTAATCAAATCCGTCTTTGGCTGTGAATTGGCTGCCGACAGCGAACACTTTGCCACGATAGGCTTTACTGAGTTCAATGCCGCGTGTGACTTTACGACCGTCGAATGAGATGTGGTTCTGAAGTTTAGACCAATCAATGCCGCAATCAGAGGCTAGGTCACTGAGTAATGACTGGTCATCAAAATATGGGTTATTTTGAAATTCGTTGTGTTGTGCTAATATAAGAGGTGAACGAATTGCGTTTTTAACAGAAAGGTTCATTTGTTACTCCTTTCCTTGGTCGTAATTGTTATTTCCTTGCACTGTTGCAATTTCGTTTGTTGGTCTGATTTTCTGACCAGCTCGTCTCTTCCATCTTGGAGAGAATATGGATAAAAGCCCATTAGTATATCCCACAGGTTATGCCGCAAATCCCTGAGAATCTTCATCGCCGCCAAGCAAAAGAAGGATTTTCAGGGGAGTCGGACGTTAAAGTTCAAACATCTTTGTTCGTCAATTTATAAGCTGGTTAGCTTAATCGTTTTTTCAATAATCTTCACTGTTATTCAAATTCCGCATTTTTAAATTTCATCACATTGCAATTTTCCTTAACAGCACGTTGCAAACTGTCGTCAAAACCAGTAGCTGATTCAGCTTCAATTTCCAGAGATATTTTCATTTTCACGCCAGGTTTTGAAGTAAATTGTAAAATTACTTCATCGACTAAATCAGCAAATTGTTTTTTTGCGACTAATGAATCAAGCTCAATACTTGCGTAAAAATGTTTTCTAATCGCCTGCTTGAGACTGTAAAAATTTCCGTGTAAACGCCAAATTGGGAGTTTGATTTTAAAGAACTTTCCAAAATGGTTACACGAAACTAATTACAAGCTCCAGTGAAATGCCTTCTGCGCCACCAATCATGACTTCCATTGCGTCGGTCATTTCCTGTTTCAAATCACGCAAAAATTGACGACGTGAAATCGTGGGTGCGTTCTCATCTCTTTTGCGGCAAACCAACACAATGCTAGAAGCCAGCGCGTTTGTTCCCATTCCAATCATTCGATTAGCTAATTCGGTACGCATTGGCAATGTACCTGTAATTGCAAAGCCTGCTTTCATAACCGCTTCGAGAAACGTTTCCCAACCTGTGTTACCTGTTCCGACATCGGTTGTGTCAGATTGTTTGAAAGCATAATAAATGGTCGTTGGAAAAGCAGGATGTGATTGTTCAGCCAATCGACGCATCGCTTCTGTCATGCCTTCTAAAAAGAATTTTTCTGCTTTTTCTTTGCTACCGTGTCGATAAGGTGTTGCAACTAATTCTTCAGCTTTTGGAACACTAAGCGTGGCAAATAATTCTGGATAAATTGGGCGCAAAGTACGACGCATCCAAACATAAAAGAAATCTGAAAGGTCAGCGTAACCGATATTGTCGTAATAAGGAGGGTCAGTTGAGATTACTTTATCTTTACTAATTGTTTGTTTTTGGGCTTCGCCTTGTGTCGCAATACCACTTTTATTAACCAAAGATGAAGGCACCTGAGCTAATGCTTTCCATGACCAATCAACCATCGCCATCCAATTTTCCGACGAAGCACACATTGGATTCGCTTCAGCAAAATCCCATGTCATTGGAATAGCTTGGCGACCAAAAGTGTTACGCATTTTTTCACCTGAATTATGCCAAGAACAAATTGATGACCAATAATCAGAACATTTATCTACAGCGAAGGATAAATAAATTGTAACGGCATCCGCATAAGCCTGAGCTTCTTTTCCACTTTCATTTAGTCCTTTTCCATCGTCTAACCAACCTGCTTTTAAAGCATCATTTTTAATTTTTTCGCGTACTTCCTGTGCTAAATCAGAAAATGTTGTTAAAGCTACTAATTGACGAGACGTAAATAAATCACCAAAACCTGCCATTCCATAATTTGGTGTTTTGAAATCACGAGGATTATTTGGCAACATTGTTTCTGGTCGCCATTCTGGTATTGCTTGTTTAGCTATATTTTCGATTTCAGCAGTTGGTGATAAATAAACTCGACCTCGCACACCTTCAGCCACGATTGCCATGAGTTTTTGTCCCATTCGTCCAGCTTTGCCTTCTTCTCGAATATGGTTGTAATCCATCGGTGATTTAGACAATAAACAAATAAAAGCCGCTCGTTTTCCAGCCGTAGTGCCAGCTTTCGCGCTTTCTGGTGGTTTGCCATGTCGCACTTCAAAACGATAACTATCGCCTTCGATAATTGGCTCAATGTAGGCTTCTTTGCCAGCTTTGCTGGAGAGAATAAAGGTCGAAATCAACGGCACGTCAACATGAGAAAAGGCAGGATTTGGACTTTTGACCGTTCGCGCCCAAAGCCACGCAATGACGGTTGCTTTACCGCCACCGTATTCAGCAGGCAAATCGACTTGCGGATATAAATGCCCAATGCGTTTAAAGGCTTCTTCGCGCATCCAATAACCATAACGACGCACATCTTCGGCTAAACCTTTTAAACCAGACCAATCTTCATGGGTACTTTTCGTGGCATTCTTTTTACTTGTCGCTGGTGGTAATTCACCAACAGGCGCACGACCTGCAAATTTAGGTGGAATTTCAATCATGGCTTTGTTAATCAACACCGCGACAGGATTTAAGTCGGACGCATAACTTTCTAACCCTAAACGCTGTGCTTCAAGTGGCAATGCGCCACCACCAGCAAAGGGATCATGAAATGCAGGTAACTTTTCAGGATTGAATAATTCTGTGGCTTGCGGATGATTTTTGTTGAGTTCGCAGGTTTCACGCCAGCTTTTCCAAATTTCAGCGCGAGCTTCTTCTAAAACGGCTTCGTTGTTGGTGTTTTCCCATAAAACCAATTTGCGGATAATTTCAAACAGACGTTCACGTTCAATTTGAGCGTCGTGTTTGTTCA
>CAIRCR010000357.1 GCA_903877065.1 uncultured Pseudomonadota bacterium | reverse complement strand
GGTGTTGCTCAAATAAAAAGTATCCATGAATCATTTGCAAACTTAGGTTTAAAAGACCGTTCACTGATTTGGAATACCGATTTAGTTGAAGCCTTAGAATTAGACAATTTGCTGGCTCAAGCCACTGTTGCAATTCAAGCCGCTGCAAATCGTCACGAAAGTCGTGGTGGTCATGCACGCGAAGATTATCCGTTGCGTGATGATGAAAATTGGTTAAAACATACGCTGACATGGTTGCAAAATAATCATGAAGTAAAAATTGATTATCGCCCCGTCCATTTGTACACTCTCACCGACGAAGTAGAAATGATTGCACCCAAAGCTCGAGTGTATTGAGTTTTCATAAATTCAGATGATGGTGATGCCGATGAGCGAAAAAAATAATCCGTTTTTAAACCATTCAAATGGTATTGATATTTTCCCCTGGAATAAAAATTTTGATACTGGTATCGACATTATCGACGAGCAGCATAAAAAACTCGTGGAGCTGGTGAATTTATTAGCAAAACATTTCGCTTATCAATCGAATATACAAACTTTAAATACGGTTTTTGATCAATTAACGGCGTACACGATTTACCACTTTCAAACAGAAGAATCGATTTGGCATAAATATTTTGCCAATGACGAATTAGAAATTGAACACAAAGCAAAACACGCCACATTTATTGACGAAATAGCACGACTTAAAAATGAAACAGCATATATTCATAGGGATTTGGCGATTGAAAATGTTTTATCTTTTTTAACTCAGTGGCTTGCTTTTCATATTTTAGATTGCGATAAAAGTATGGTGAAAGCAATTCAAGCCATGCAAGCTGGCGAAAGCCTAGAAGACGCTAAACGTCTATCCGAAAATGAAATGACGAAGTCGATGAAAGTGCTTATCGAAACGGTTTTGTCCATGTATGACAGTATTTCTAATCGCACGGTGCAGTTGATGCGTGAAATAGTCGAGCGGCAAAAAATTGAAGAAAAGCAGCGATTATCATCAAGTGTATTTGAAAATACGTTGGATGCCATTTGCGTGACCGATAAAAATTTAATTATTATCGAAGCTAATCCTTCTTTTTGTCGTGCAAAACAAGCCTCATCAGACAATATAATCGGACAATCGTTATCTAATTTAAAAACCGCTTTTAGAAATGAAATATTTTTTGAACAAATCGGTTTAGATCTTGAGCAATGCGGTTATTGGAGCGGTGAAATTTATGATCAAATTTCCGACACAGAACGCACCGAGGAATGGCTGACACTTTCATCTGTAAAAAATAGAAGTGGCGACATTACCAATTATGTAGCCGTTTTTTCTAATGTGGCTAATTTACTCGAACTTAAAAACGACTTGGAACATCACGCTTACCATGATTCGTTAACGGGTTTACCAAATCGAATTTTGCTAATGGATCGTTTAACACTGGCATTAGCTCGCACTGACCGAAATCGTGATTTTCTTGCCGTGTGTTATTTAGATTTAGATGGATTTAAAGCCGTGAACGATACGTTAGGGCACGCCGCAGGTGATAAATTATTAAAAGAAGTCGCGCGTCGTTTTTCTAAACTGTTGCGTGGCAACGATACGGTCGCTCGCTTAGGTGGTGATGAATTTGTTATTTTGTTTGGTGATTTACGTCAACCCAGTGACTACGAAATGTTACTGGACAGATTATTAGACAGCATTAACGAACCGATCCTAATTGATAATGATGCCGCTCACGTCAGCGCGAGTATTGGAGTAACGATTTATCCACGCGACAATACAATAGCTAACCAACTCCTCGAACACGCAGATTTAGCGATGTACCACGCAAAACAATCAGGTAAGTCAAAACATATACTTTATTCAACACTCAGCCCTCCGCAATGTGGCAATACGCACTAAAAATTGTCATCTCCGCAACGCTCATTGTTGCAATTTCCGAATTAGCTAGACGTAGCTCTTTTTGGGGGGCGGCACTCGCTTCGTTACCGCTTACATCGTTACTTGCTTTTATTTGGCTTTATCTTGATTCGGGCGACGTTGAAAAAGTTGCCAATCTTTCACAAAGTATTTTTTGGCTTGTTTTACCGTCGTTGGTGTTGTTTATCGCACTGCCCTTTTTACTTCGTTTGGGTTTGAATTTTTGGCTAAGTTTGACGGTTGCTTGCACAGCTACCGCCATTACTTATTTTTGTATGATTAAATTTTTTGCGTTTTTCGACTTTCGGATTTAACTTTCTTTTTCGTCATCATCACTGAGTTCAGAAATTTCTTTCAATCTTAAAACAGCTTTAAAATTCAAACTGCCTTCGGTGTAATTTCCTTCAGAATCTAGTTCCCCTACAATTTCACCCGTCAATAATTCCAACGCCTCATCAACCGTCTTAACGGCATAAACCGAGAATAATCCCGCTTCAACCGCATCTAGCACCTGTTGCATCAACATTAAATTGCGTTTATTTGCTGCTGGAATAATTACCGCGTGTGAACCGTCTAAACCACGCGCTTCACACAATCTAAAAAAACCTTCGATTTTTTCATTTGCGCCACCGATGGCTTGAACTTCACCGTATTGATTTATCGAACCCGTGACGGCAAAACTTTGTTTAATTGGCACGCGTGTGAGTGCTGAAATCAAACTGCACAATTCAGCAAGAGCCGCGCTGTCACCATCAATATGTCCGTAAGATTGTTCAATGGCAATGCTTGCAGAAATTGCGAGTGGAAATTGTTGTGCGTAACGATGCCCTAAATAGCCTGTCAAAATCATCACACCTTTTGTGTGTAAGGATTGCCCTAATTCGGCTTCACGTTCAACATCAATAATGCCGCGAGTGCCAGGATAAATTGTAGTGGTAATTCGCGCAGGTGAACCAAAACTGTTCCCGCCCATATCCATTACCGTTAAGCCGTTAATTCTGCCCACTGATGAGCCATCGGTATCAATTAAAATCGTGCCATCAAGCATTTCTTCCAAAATAGTTTGCGACACACGTCCGTTACGATATTCACGGGCGGCTAAGGCTTTTTCAATGTGTGAACGATCAAGACAATCGCTTCGCCCTTTTTGGCAAAATAATTGTGCTTCACCAATGATTTCAAGCGTGTCGTTAATGCACGCTGAAAAATACTTCTGACTTTCTGCTAATCTGCAACTGTGTTCAATTAAACTTTCAAGCGCGGCTTGTGTAAGCGGCAATGTTTTCGCGTCACTGGCTTGTTTTATCATCAATTGCACAAAATGCCGCATTGTTTCAGGCGTGCGTGGAATTCGATAATCAAAATCTGCAAGCACACGAAACGATTCATTAAATTCATCATCCATCGCTTCAAGCAAATAATAAATATCACTGTTGCCAACCAAAATAATTTTCACGTTTAGCGGAATCACTTCGGGTTTGAGCGTAATGGTATTGGCACTTTGCTCGGTATATGGTGATTCAATTTCAATATAACCTGATTTCAACGCCCGTTTCAGTCCTTCCCAAACAAACGGATAATTCAGCACTTTTTCAGCATCTAAAATCAAATAACCGCCATTTGCTTTGTGCAAAGCTCCCGCACAAATACGACGATAATGCGGCACGAGCGTGCCTTGATCGTTGGTATATTCAACATGACCAAATAAATTTTGATACGTCGGATGTGTTTCGTAAATGACAGGCGCACCGCTGTCTTGCTTATAATCAATCAAAACATTAGGCACATATTGATCAAGAATTAGCCGTTTTAAACGATGGTCGCGTTCAATCGGTTCATTTGACGACACGGGCATCAAGAAATCGTTAATCGTAATGCGTAGATTTTTTTTCACTTCTGCCAAATACGTCACCACATCTTCAAAGGCTTCGTAACGCTCGTTTAATTCGTCAAATAACGGCTCAATGGCTAAATCTATCGTGTCGTTATTGAGTTGCTGCATGGCGGCGGCAAGTTCTCTGCGCCACTGCGGTAATTCTAATAATTCCTCACTTAAACAATCTTCAAGTTCTTCGATATGTTGTTTAAACGTATCACGAGTATCTGTTGATAAAGCAGCTAGTTCTTCCTCGTGCATCGGTTTGTTATCGGATAATGGCAGGAAACTAAACGTGTCATTTTCGGAAAATAAACCGATATTTAATTCGCGTGCTTGTTCATCAACGCGCTCGGTTGCGTCACGATAAGAATGAACAAATTGGCGTTCGACTGTTGTTTTTTTCTGTTGATAACTGGGATTTTCAAAGGCTGCTGGAAAAGTAGCGAGAACGTTGGTAATTAAATTTTCAACCGCTTTGCCAAAATCTTGTCCGTGTCCTGCGGGTAATTGAACGGCAATCGGTTCGCGTGAATTGTCGAAATTATCAACGTAAGCATAAGCGAGTGGCGCGGGATAATTGGGTGCGAGGGTGTTCAAATACTGCATAATCATGGACAAGCGACCTGAGCCAGTTTCGCCCATGACAAAAATGTTGTAACCCGAATTTCGCATTGCAATGCCAAATTCGAGTGCAGATTGAGCGCGTTCTTGCCCCAAAATACCCATTTGAGGATTTGACGGCGCGGTAAAATCAATATTACTTAAATCAACGGTGGCTTTTAAGGTGTCGCACGAAAGTTTGAGAGAATCTGTCATGAATTATTTGATGATGAGGCTATTGTTTACGGCTTTCACGCCTTTGATGGTGCTTGCAAGTTGTGCGGCGCGGTCGGCCTCTTGTTTTGAATCAACAAAACCGCTCAGTTGCACAACATTTTTGTAGGTTTCAACGTTAATGGAACGCACTTTTAAACGTGAATCCCCTAAAAAAGTGGCTCTTACTTTTGTTGAAAGTACGATGTCATCGAGATATTCGCCCGTGCTTTCACGTTTGACATTGTCAGTGCATCCAGCGATTGAGCCGAGTAATAACGTACTGAGTAAAAAACGATTGAGAAACTTTAATGTGTTCATAATGAATTGAGTAAAAGGTTCAAGGTGAAAAAGTAGCGCATATCATAACGGTTTAGCCTTTTACAGGCTATAAACGCGGGATAAGCAAAGATAATAAAATTTCTCATCTTCGTTTACGGCGCAAACTGTTGGATGATTATTGGCAATGCTATACTTTCCACAGTTATTTATTCCAACTTTTAGAGTCTTTAAATGTTTCGTCATTTTCCCCCGCAACACAATCTTCATCCGCACAACTATCGTGATTATTACATTGCAGTTTTTACGTTTTTTTGTGTTGCTGTTTGTTTAATTACGGACGCTGATGCAACGTTAGAAAAACAAAACGCTTTAGGCGTTAGCGGTTGGGTATTTTTAATCGGTTGGTTGCTCGGTGAAAACAAAGAAATTCGCGTCCAAGTTTTAATTGCGGTTTTATTTGCAACCGTTGGTGAACATTTCGCGTCACCGTTTATGGGCGGCTACACTTACCGTTTTCATAATGTTCCCGCTTACGTTCCCGCTGGTCACGGCATGGTTTATTTAACGGCAGTTGCACTAGGACGTTCAGGATTATTTGTGCGTTTTGCGCGGCAGATTGCTTTTTTCGTGGTGGCAGTTTGTGGTGCGTGGTCATTGTGGGGAATTACGTTTGCACAGCAAGGCGATTTTGTTGGCGCGTTATTGTTTGTGGTTTTTTTGCTTTATTTATTTAAAGGACGTTCGCCATTGGTTTATTTGGCAGCTTTTTTTATTACAACGTGGCTTGAAATTATCGGCACAGCTGTTGGGACGTGGCAATGGGCGGCAATTGATCCCGTTTTAGGTTTGCCGCAAGGAAATCCGCCAAGTGGTGTTGCGGCTTGGTATTGTTTAGTTGATGCCGTTGCAATGGGAGGTTCTGCACCCGTTTTACGAATGGCAAAACGAACGCGGGATTTTTTACTACAAAAACTGGCTTAAATTTCAAACGAATATTGCGTTCAGTAATCTATTGCGTCGCTCTTGTTCTTCAATCGCCCACAAAAATGCTAATTTCTCTCTCAAAATCGCCTCCATTTGAGGACTAATTCCTCTAATTTGTTGCGCTAACTGAAGCTGTAAAATCGCTTGATGTGTTTCACCCATCGCAAAATAATAATCCGCCAAATAACGATGCGACTCTGCGGGTAGATTCAAATCGCCGTAAAGCTGCGACAGTTGTAGCGAAAACAAGGGTAATTTTTGTGTTTTTAATGACAATGATAAAAATACATTTTTTGCCGTGCGAGGATCTCCCGCTTTTAATAACGTATCACCGTATTCCCACTTGATTGAATCGTTATCTGGAAATTGTGCGCTCAATTTTTGATAACGACTTAATGCCAATTTGTAGTTGCCCGTGTCCAAAGCCGTTCGCGCCAAAGCTGCGGCATAATGGGGTTGCTCGGGATTCTTTTGCGTTAATGTTTGAAAAATTGCTTCGGCTTCAACGAAATTTTGCATTTTTAACGCCAATAAACCTAAACCATATTTCGCCACAGTCTGTTGTTCTGGCAAACCTTGATTTAACCTCGCTTGCAAAATTGCACGAATTTCGTTGCTGTCATTAGCGAGTAAAACCTGTAATTTCGTTTTAATCAGCTGATAATTTAGCGAGTCGGGATATTGTTTATACGGGTAATTGTCTGCGCGTCCGCGAGAATCTGAAATACGCGAGGCAGTCACGGGATGCGTGCGTAAAAATTCAGGCACATTTTGCCCCGAGTAGCGTGTTGATTGCTGCAAACGCTCAAAAAAAGTCGGCATACTTCGCGGGTCATAAGTCGAGCTTGATAATGTTTGCATTCCAACGCGATCCGCTTCTTCCTCATGTTCACGCGTAAAATCAATTTGAAATTGCACACTGCCCGCTTGAATTGCCATGATTGCGGCTTGTCCAGCCGCGCCAGATTGCGTGCCGAGTAAAATTGCGCCTAATGTTGCCACAGCCATCGGAATCGACAAGCGAGAACTTTCTTCATAAGCACGATATAAATGGCGTTGCGTAACGTGTGCAATTTCGTGAGCCATCACTGACGCAAGCTCGCTTTCAGACTCGGTCATTAAAATCAATCCCGAATTTACACCGATATAACCGCCAGGTCCTGCGAAGGCGTTAATTACATTTTCCATCACCACAAAAAAATGAAATGGATAACTCGGTGTATCGCTGTGAGCGACTAATTTTTCACCAATCGTTTGAATATATTGTTGAATTTCACTGTCTTGATTGATTTCAATTTGCCTGTGCAAACTACGAAAAAACGCTTCGCCCAACTTTTTTTCTTCATCGGGACTAATCAGAGATCCCGCAGAATCACCCATATCGGGCAATTCAATTTTTTCTAGTTCGAGTGCGGAAATCGTATTTACGTTTGTGAGAAAGCCAATCAAAAATAAACGTCGCCAAAATTTGCTGTTCATGTCTTTTCTGTATTCGTTGATTTACTCCTGCAATAAGTCAAAATCATCACCAATAGTAAATGATGTTGGCTCTTGAGAAGCGTTCAGGTATTTATGTGAAAAAGTCGGGATAGTTGTCGCAGAAAAATTGGCTAATTCATGGGCAGACACTTGTTTATCTTTTGGTGCGTTATCTGCTTCGCCTTTCATGCCGTTAGTGACAACGTAAGTAAATAATCCATGCCCTAAATCCGTTAATTCAGCGGCTTCTTGATCTTTTGTGGTTGCCGCTAAAAACACCAGTCCAACCGATTTACTTATCGCACGTCCAAAATGCCGCTGAGTATTTTGTAAATTCCTAAATGCCTCCATACTTGCACCAGAATTACACGAATCGAGCATCACGATAATTTTTTGCGCGGGAACGTCGGCGAGCAACGTTTGAATTTCATGTGCTGAAATGCCAAAATTTTTATACGCGTTCCAATCTTCTTGTAACGTTGTTTCATAAGGTAAAAAATACCAATCACCATTGATAGCAACGCCATGTCCTGCCAAATAAAATACCAGCGTGTCATTTTGTCCAAGATTTGCCGCAGCATTTTTTAATGTTTTTATAATCGCCGCTTTTGTCGCATTGTCATCAAGCAATCGTTGTTCGAGTAATTTAGCAAAACGGTGTAACTTTTTTTCGCTAATCATGCTTTCAATCGATTTAGCGTCCGCTACGCTGTAATTTAAATTCAGTATGGCATCTTTATATTGATTGATCCCAACGGTAATAACATTTAGTGTTGATGATTGGGTTGTTGCCGCGCTACCTGCGTCTAAAAACTGCGTTAAAGACGGATTTTCAATATTCATTGTATTGATTCCTGCCGCTTTAAATTTATTGGTCCCCGCAGTGAGTTTGACGTTATAGCTGACAAAACGTGTTAATTTGCCGTTCACTTCGCTCTCTTTTGAATTGGTTATTGCTTTGGCATCGATAATTTTACCGTTGTGATACAAACGCTGTCCTAAAATTCCACCGCCCGTATCGGTCAGTTTTAAATCAATTTTAATGGTTTGCCCTGCTTGAAGATTTCCCGTTGGAAAGGTAATTTCAACATCGGGTGGTAGCGTAATTCCTGCCTGAACTTGCTGAGGTTGAGCGTTGATAAAAACGGGCTTATTTGCAAGATGTGTTGCAAGCAAACCAGGTTCGTAATGATGCTCAGAAAAATTATCAAGCGGTAAATTTTTGTTTGCGGCATCCCAAGAAACATTTGGCATTCCAGATTCTGAACCGTCAAAACGTCCTTTATCGTCAATCACAGTCCAGCCCGTTGTCGTTGCAATGAGTTTTAAGGTTTCTAATCCCGAAGCGATTTGCCATAAATGAATGACCCCTTTTTTATCTGAGCCTAACAACTGATTTCCATTGTTAATAAAGGCTAATTGCACGATTTCTTCCGTGATAGGAATCTCTTTGAGTAATTCACCATTATTTTTAAATAATTTAATTCCTTTTTCGGTTGAGAGTGCGACATTACTGGTTTTTGTATTTAGCGCGGCGGTCATAATTGAATCATCGTTAGGCATTTTTTTTTCTGAAATTTGAGTATGTGAATTCAAATCAATTTTTTGAACATTACCCTCCTTATCAAGTAAAAAAACGGCATTTACATCTTGTGTAATTGCTAAAATTTGCTCGGACATTTTGCCTAATTCCGCCGTTTTTTTCCCTTCGTTTACTCTCCATAAATCCACATTTGAGTCTTCGGTATTCACTAAAAATTGCTTGCCATCAGCAGTGAAAGCAATGCTTTTAATTTTGTCTGCATAATCGGTGTTCAATTCATTGATTTTGGCAAACGTGTCTAAATTCCACAGTGCAATTTTTCCGTTTTTATGAGCCACAAGCAATGACGTTTCGTTATCCGAAACATCGATTGAAATCACACTATCATTATCACTGGTTAATTGATTTAAAACCTTACCCGTCAAGGCATCGTAACGAATAACTTTACCTGAAGTTGTGGCAACCAAAACGCTATTTGATTTTGCCAACGGAACAACTTTTATAGCGTTAGTTTCTAAAATCGTGGGGCGTTGAACGCCAAGTTGCGTATCCCAAACACGCACCGTTTTATCTTGATGCAAAACAACCAGTAATTTCTCGTCATGACTAAAAGAAAAATCACTCACCAGACCCGACGCATTGCGAATGTTTAGTTGCGGAATAATTAAATTATCATTGAGGTTTTTGGAAATACCCGCCGAAGTTTGACGTGATATTTGATTGGTGATTTGTTTAGAAACCATGTCATCGATGCCAACGGCAAGCGAATTGCCCGATACAAAAGCCAATGACAACAAAACGGATAATTTTTTATGACCCATAAATATCAATCTCCCAAAAATTAAAAATCCCAGTGTCTTGTGTGAAAAACACTGGGAATTAAAAACGACCTGATTCAAAAACATTTTACACAAAATCTGCTGCTGCCAATGTTTTTACGCCGTTTAAAGTAATTTGCAAATCGCTAGTGTTCAACGCGCCATCATTATTCACATCAGCCCAAAGTATATTTTTGTCCTGCTCGTAGACAACTTGTAATTTACTGGCGTTTGCGACAAGTGTTTTTTGTGTTTGAGCAAAATTTGCTTTGTTACCAAGAAAAGAAACAGGCGCATTTATCATTGCTGAATTTGAAGATGTGCTTGAAACAGGAATTGGAATGCCTGAAAGGCTCAATTTATCGGTGCCAGAAATAAAATCGGTGAAGGTTGCTTTTGAAATTGAAGCTGAAGAAGATGTAGTCATAATTAGGAATTGGTCTTTACCACTGCCGCCCGTAACGGTATTGTTATTTCCCTCGATTGCAATGGCATCGTCCCCACCAGCAGCGTTAATTAAGCCATTTGAATTAAAATAACTAATAATATCGTTACCAGCACCACCTGTCACCGTCGAAATACTTTCACCACCACGGCTTCCTACAAACACTCGATTTGTTGAACCATTTGCCAGTTGCAATGTCTCAACACTTGTTATGCTATCAGTTCCGAAAATTCCAGCATCTGAAAGTGTCAACGTATCATTGCCCGCGCCACCATCAATGGTCGCATTCGTTAAATTTGCAATCGTCGAAATAATTTTATCATCGCCTGCGGTTGTCACATTGCTGGCGTTTACTTTTGATGTATTACTCAAGAATGCAGCAGGTGCAGTAATTGTGATACCTGTCGCGGTGGTTACTGATGTTGGCGTTGCAATGGTT
>CAIRCR010000356.1 GCA_903877065.1 uncultured Pseudomonadota bacterium | reverse complement strand
TTTAACCAATGACACTCCCACAATACAACAAGAAATAGCCGCGCATCATGTATCAAATAGCGTTGGCGCGATAATAAACATTTTACAACAAGCCGAAACTGGCGACATTATTTCACAGTGTGAATTATTCGATGACATGATGCACCGTGACGCGCATATTGCTGGTGAAATGCGTAAGCGTAAACTTGCAGTGGCACAATTGGAATGGTCGCTTACGCCAAGTCGTGACGCGATGGCGCGTGAAAAAAAGGACGTGGCTAATTTTGAGATCATGCTTAAAGATTCCATTAGTTTCGACACGTTAATTTATGAAATGTGTGACGCAATCGGCAAAGGTTTTTCAGCGCATGACATTGAGTGGGGAAGAAATGACAAAGGTTTATGGATTCCAAAAAAATTAAATTTTCGTCCGCAACGTTGGTTTACGCTTGATTATGAAACGCGCCAGGAAATACGATTACGAAACAATAAAGACGCTTACGGTGAGCCGCTTATTGATAACGGTTGGATTATTCATAATCATTCGTCACAGACAATGGGATTCGTCGCACAGCAAGGTTTACTCAGGGAGTTAGCACTACCATATATCTTCAAAAACTTTGCTATTAAAAACTGGTTACGGTTTACCGAATTGTACGCAGTGCCAATCATTGTCTTATTTCATCACGAAAAAGATGAAATTAAAAAAATAGCACTTAAAAACGCAATCCAAAGCATTGGCAAAAGCGGCGTGGCGTTATTTGAAGGCGGCACACAAGACGATCTAAAGACAGTTGATGCCGCGCGTGGTGAAGGTCAAGGCTTTCAAGCGTTAATCGATTGGTGTGAGGGTTCGATATCAAAGTCAGTTTTAGGCGGCACACTTACCAGTCAAACGGGTAAAAATGGCAACTATGCAACCGCAAATATTCATAATGACGTGCGTCTGCAAATCCGTGACTACGATGCTCGCCAGATAGCTGAAACATTAACAGAGCAATTACTGGGCGCAATCAATCGTGTAAACGGTTTAAACATTCGCGCTAAATTCACGTTTGATACATCAGAGCCAGAGGATTTAGCGTTATTTGCTGATGCTATTCCTAAATTGGTCGCTGTTGGCATGAAAATATCGCCCGAATACTTGCATGAAAAACTTAAAATCCCACTCGCAAAAGACGGGGAGCAAATTTTAGGTACAAAGCTGAACGAGCTTTCAGGTCTGTATACAAAGGCGGGTTTATCAATGGATTTAATGCCGATTAAATTCACGCCAGAGCAACAAGTTATTGAGGATTTGGCGGATAAATTACTCGAAAACACACCGATTGGATTCACGAATGAACAGCTACAAAACGTCATCAAAGCGGCAAAGTCACCTGATGATTTAGAGCAACGTTTAGCGGTATTGATGCAGGATTGTGACTTTGCACAGTTCAGCAAAACATTAGAGCGTAGTTTGTTTGCGGCTGATATTTTAGGATATGCAAATGCCTGATAAACCACTATCAATCGGCTTTGATGTCCCATTTAAAGATGCAATTGCCGCAATGGTGGCGCGTGGCGTGGTGTTACCCGATGAGTATTACGGTAAATTACAAGGCATTGCCCGACAAAAGGCATTCTCAATTGCAGGGATTGCAAATCTTGACCAACTGACAGCCGTATCGGAGTCACTCAAGGCAAATATGGCGGCTGGTAAATCGTTCAATCAATGGAAAAAAGAGCAAGCAGTCATTGACTTAGGTTTGCCAAAACATCGATTAGACAACATTTACCGCACCAATCTTCAGGGGCAGTACATGGCGGGCAAGTGGCAGAATTTTATCGAGTTCAAGGATTCACGCCCTTACTTAATGTACGACGCAATCAACGATAGCCGTGTTCGCCCTGCACATTTAGCGTTAGACGGGATTATTCGACCTGTTGGTGATGCCTTTTTTGCTACACATTCACCGCCTTGCGGTTTCAGATGTAGATGCTCACTCGTTTCACTTTCAGCCAAACAAGCGCATGACCGCTCACCTGCTGGCAAAGGTTTAAATCAGTATCCTGTTTTAGAAAATGGCTTACCTGCAAATCCTGATAAAGGCTGGGATTACGATAAAACAAATCGCATGGCGGGCGTTGAGAAGGCGTTAAAAGATAAGCCGCAAAGTCTGTTAAAATCGACGATTGAGAAACAACTTTCTGAAAATATGAATACGCCAATCACATCTTATCGCCAAGAATGGCAACCAGATTTCCCAAAAGTAATACTTAATGCGCCATTAGGTGACGCGGCTAAACATCCTGATTACCAAGCGGCAAAATCGGGGGATTTAACCGCCGCAACACGGCTAGTTTCTGACTTAATCAGTAAGGATACGCTGAGTAAATTAGCCGATATAATTGCTGACAAAAAGCCATTGCTAATTCCCGTTCATGCGGAAGAAGCGATAAGTGTTAATCAAATTCCATTAGCTTATGCTGTAGCTATCGGATTGGAATTTAACTTGCCGATTGAGTTCAATATTGTACAATCAGCAAAAGTTAGTCGCACTGGTTCAGATGGTTTTTCACGGTTAGCATTCCCGCCTCCATTCGCAGGAATTCCAAGCCAAGAAGCAAAGCACGCCATTATCTTTGATGACACATTAACGCAAGGCGGCACACTCGCTAATTTGCGAGGTTATATTTCTCAATTTGGCATTGAAACACTTGCTGCAACAACATTAACGGGAAAAAATTACTCATCTGTTTTAGCCATTACAGCGGCGACATTAGAAGAATTAAAAGGAAAATATCATGAACTTGAAAAATGGTGGATTAATTACTTTGGGTACGGATTTGCAAGCCTCACAGAATCAGAAGCAAGATATATCATCAACTCAAAGACGGATGCTGACACAATCCGAAATCGAATCATTGCAGAAAAACAAAAAGGATTCGATGGAAAAAATGATTGAGATTTTTAAAGGTTCAAATCTTATGGCTAAAATTTCTGAAAAACACGTTTTGGCATGAAACAAGAAATAACCACTAATCCACCCCAAAATCAGTAGCATCAAAATCACACTCATTTATGACCATTGAACTAAACACCACGCCAGTTATTGAAGCGTTGCGATTATTGCAGTCGCAGTTGTCACCCGCTGGAATGCAACCTGTTTACCATGAAATCGGTAACACGCTCGCGCATAACATCACGCTAAATTTGGGCAGTGGTCATGACTTTCACGGTATGCCATTTGCGCCACTGAAAAAGCCACGCAAAACAGATAAAGGTTTTGGCACGAGCGTTCCACTCAATGACACGCGCCAACATATTTACAACAAAATCACGTTTAATGCAGACGGGACAGGTGTAACAGTGGGAATTTTAGAGGATACGCCTATCGGCAGAACGCACCAATTCGGTGCGCCTTCAAAAAACATTCCAGCACGTCCATTCCTACCGATTAACTTTGCTGGTCAGGTGGATTTACCAGCCGATTGGAGTGCTGATATTATGCGAATCATTCAGGCACAAATTGGCTAATCCCATTGTTTTACAAAACTTTCACCTGCGGTTATTCTATGACCATCAATCGCGGTTGCGGTTGTGCGGATTCTTACCCCGCTGAAAACACATACTACGCAATCAATCGCGTAAGCGATTTTTTTTTGCCTATCATTTTATGATGGGGTTTAGATTCGAGCCGATTTATTCGGGCTGGTTTTATCGCGTAAGTGTTCCCAGTGGTAAGAACTCGCTTTTAAACCCCGTCGCCAAAACTGACATTTTCAGCGACGGATAAAACTTAATCCTAAATATAGGAAAACTTTATTATGTCGAGTTCAATTTTAGCCATTTCTGGCACTTCAATCAAACAAGATTCATTCGGTCGTTTTTGCTTAAACGATTTGCACAAAGCCGCTGGTGGTGAAAAGTGTTATCAACCAGCAAACTGGCAAAGACTTCAACAAACTGTGGACTTAATTAAGCTCCTCGAATCTGAGGAGCTTAAATTTTCACCGCTTGAAACTGTTTTAGGTAAAGGGGTGCCAATACTAACGGGGAGAAAACGTACGCTAAGGAATTCCGATTTTTATAACTCAACGCGATGTTCGACTTTTTACTGAATTGAAAGCATGACCCGATTTCCTGTAGAGTTGTTTTTGTCAAAGCAATTCAATTCAGGAGTAGAGCCATGCCAGTCGAAGATTTTATCATTTACGTTTATTGCTGTGTAGACGAAG
>CAIRCR010000355.1 GCA_903877065.1 uncultured Pseudomonadota bacterium | reverse complement strand
TTATTCAAATTATTGTGTGTTAACGTGCGTAAATCCTCAGCCTTAATCACTTCGGTATGTGTTGCTAAACCTTGTTGATAACGGTCTGACGTGACTTTTAAATTTTCATCGGCTTGCACAATCGTTTGTTTTGCAACTTGCAAACGCTGTTGTGTTTCTTGACTATCGAGCCACGCTTGCCGAATTTGCAATAAAATTTGCCCCGAAAATTCATCGTGCTGTTCTTTTAATGCTAAGGCTTGTTTTTCTAAGGCTTCGCCTTTGTGATTTGTACTGCCGTCAAACAATTTCCAATCTATGCCGACATTGGCTTGCCATAAACCTTCGTGAGCTTGATAGCGATTTTCTTGGTATTGATAACCACCATTGACTGCGACTTGTGGCATCAAACCCGCGTTGATTGCTTTTGTTTGTTCAAATAAGGCTTCAATTTGCTGATTCAAAACCAACAATTCTGGACGTTGATTTAACGCACTTTGGTTTAAATTTTCCAACGTCATTTTTGGCAATTCGGGAAATTGTTTTGAAAGCTCGACTTTCGCGGTTAATTGGCGTGTCAGCAATTGGTTGTAACGCGCTTTGGCATTGTCATAAAAATTAGCCGCTTGCATCAATAATTGTTTAGCATTCAGTAATTCTACATCAGCGGCGAGAACATCATTTTTTGCGACAACACCTTGTTCAAATAAATTTTGTACATCTCGTGCGTGATTTTCTAGGCTGAGAATGTGACTTTGTGCAACTTGCACTGCATCTTCTAAACGTAAAACGGTAATATAACTTTCGGCAACTTGCATTTTTAAATTCAACGTCGCAACTTCCTCATTGGCTTGTGTTGCACCTAAAGTGGCTTGCGCGGCATTGATGTTGTGTGAAATTCGTCCGCTGGTGTAAATGGGGAGTGTTGCTATTGCTTGCGCCCGAATACTGCCATCTTGTTGCATGGCAAATTGTGCAGATTTGCCTTCGATGGTGGTTTTTGCAGACGGTGTTTCGTTATATTGGGTATAGGCTGTTCCAACACTTAAATCAGGCAAATTTTGACCTTCAGCGGCTTGCAATTGTTCTTGCGAAACTTCGGTGTTGGCTTGTGCGGCTTTGATTTGATGATTGGCATTTAACGCGGCTGACCAGGCTTCTTCTAATGTTTCAGCGTGAGCGTTGTTTAGCGTGAAAAATAAACAGAAAGCGAATGAAAATTTTGAATGTGTCATGAGGTTGGAATTGGCGTAAGTGCGTTTTATGTTTGGTTAGAATAAAGTAAATTCAACCGTGATAGAAGGTTTTGGCGTTTTAGATATATGTTGTAAACGAATGCAGTGAGTAATTTTGGCAGAGTAAAACTCAGGTAAATGCTATATTGCTACACGGTAAATTTTAAATTGAACATAAACAATTGGATTCACCTTTGTTTTTTAACAGAAGGAACTACCTTAATCATTTTATATTGGTGAAAAAATGAGAGATTACATTATCAATGCGCCGAATTTACAAAGTTTGTCACAGCGTCTGAGTAGTTTTGCGGTTACTGTGATTTGTTGGGTGATGTGGGGCTATTTGCTTTATCCAATTATTACGCTGGCTAATTGGTTGCGCGGCGATTACAGCGTTATCAACGAAATGCGTTGGTTTGGTGGTTATAAAAGTTTGTTGGAATTGCTAGAAATTTACGTTGGCACACTGATGATTTTGGGGGCGGTGTGGTTCGTATGGATTTTAATGCGTAAATTACGACGGCAGAAAATTTTATCTGCCGCTGAAAAAACCGTGACAGATAACGAAATTTCGACTTTTTATCACGTTGAAACTGAACAATTAGTGCATTTTCGTTTGCAACAAAACGTCACTGTTTTTTTTGATACAGATGGAAAAATTGTAAATTTAGAATGAACTTTTTTATTCCATCGGTAACGCGGCAGCTTTTTCTTTATCGACTTTTTTCAAGAGTGGCGCGAGCAATAATGCGAACAAAAAAATGAGCGCGATAATTTGAAATAAATTATTGAATGTCATGACTTCAGCTTCGCGCCACGCTAAATTGTAGAGTTGTTTTAATTGAATTTGAGTTAAATGTTGTCCGATTTCATCGGTTGCGCTGATAGATTCACGCAACGCGCCATAATGTAATTTGTTCAAATAAAGCATCAATGTATTGGCAACGGCTAAACCTATCGCGCCACCCAAATTACGCATTAAATTATACAAACCACTCGCATTTTTTACTTCGTCCATTGGCAACAATCCAAGCGTCAATGTGTTAATGGGTAAAAAACACAACATTAACGCACTGCCGCGAATTGCTTGTGGTAAAAAGAACTCCCAATAGCCAGATTCAGCCGTTAAATTACCGTTGAGCCACGAACCCAAACCAAACAAACTCATTCCCAAACACAGCATTAAACGTAAATCCATTTTCTTTTCGAGTGGTCCTGCAACGAATGCGGATACCAACTGAAACAATCCAACCACCATCAAATAATAGCCAATTTGTAAACTGTTCAAACCTTTCACACTGGCAAGATAAATAGGTGTTAAATAAATTATCGTATAAAGCCCGATGCCTAAAACAAAACTAAACGCACAACCGATTGCAAAATTACGATTTTTAAACGCATACAAATCAATAATCGGATGTGGGTTAGTCAGCTCCCACCAAAACATCGAAATGCCGCTAACGGTTGCAATCATGGTCAACATTAAAATTAAATCGTCTTCAAACCATTGATCGCGTGCGCCTTCTTCGAGAACGTATTGCAAACTGCCCAAGCAAAAAATAATTAACGTAATACCGACAAAATCAATTTTTTTCAGCAACGCCCAATCGGGTTTGTCGATGTCAAGAAACGTAAAAACCATAAAACAAACGATAAAACCAGGAATAACGTTAATTAAAAACAGTGTGTGCCAACTGTATGCGTCCGTTAAATAGCCACCCAAAACAGGTCCAATTGTTGGAGCCATCGTGACGATTAAACCCAAAACAATGCTCATCGTCGGTTGCAATCGTGGTGGGAACAAAATAAAAATAATGGTGAATGTCATCGGAATCATCGCGCCACCGAAAAATCCTTGAATGCAACGAAACACAATCATCGATGGCAAATTCCAAGCAAATGCACAGGCTAAACTTGCTAACGTAAAACCACCTGCGGATAAAACGTATAAATAGCGCGTGGAAAATACCCGCCCAAGCCAACCCGATAAAGGAATAATAATAACTTCGGCGATTAAATATGACGTTTGTACCCACGCGATTTCATCTTGAGTTGCGGATAAACCCGCTTGAATTTCTTGCAATGAACTGGCAACAATTTGAATGTCTAAAACCGCCATAAACACGCCAATTGCCATGCTGAAAAAACCAATCCATTCACCTGTTGTTAGGATTCGTTCACCTCTTTCATTGACAGCGGTCATAGTGGTTTCACTTGCACTTTCACGTTGACAGAAAAACCCGATTTCAACAACACGGTATTTTCGTTGGCATCAAACACAATTTTCACGGGAACACGACGCACGATCTTAGTGAAATTCCCCGTCGCATTTTCAGCAGGTAAAAGACTAAATTCTGAACCACTTGCTGGAGCGAAACTGTCCACTTTTCCCGTAAAAATCAGATTGGGATACGCATCAACGTGAATTTTTACAGGTTGCCCGATCTTCATATTTTCGATTTGGGTTTCTTTGAAATTGGCTTCTGTCCAGATTTTTTGTGTTTCAAGTAAATACGCTAAATTTGTTCCAGCTTGCACAAATGCACCAAGTTGTACGCCGCGATGTCCAATCACACCGTCAAATGGCGCACGAATTTTGGTGTTTTCCAAATCAATTTTTGCTAGTTCAACTTGCGCTTGCGCTTGTTTTACTCGCGCTTGGGCTTCGGTTTGTTCGCTATCAAAACTTGTGAGTTGTTTTTGTTGGGCGGAAACGGCGGCTTGTGAACCACGCAATTCAGCGGCGGCTTGTTTGGATTCCGCTTGAATTTTATCGAGCGTTTGACGTGGCGCACTGCCACGTTCAATTAAAGCATTGAAGCGTTGCAAATCTTGATTGATTTGTTGGCGTTTTGCTTCCACGACAGAAACTTGTGCATCTGCGCTGGCAATATTTGCTTGTTGGGTATTTTTTGAAGCTTGGATTCGTTGAACGTGAGCCTGAGTTTCAATTGCTCGTGCCTGAGCAAAATCGAGTTTGGCTTGATAATCGGTGTCATCAATCACCGCAATAATGTCGCCTTGTTTGACGACTTGATTATCATCAATTCGTAAATCGGAAATGTAGCCCGACACTTTTGGCGTAATTAAAACACTGTTGGTTTTTAAATAAGCGTTGTCGGTGCTTTCGTAATGTTGGCGTTCTTCAAACCATGAAAAACCTGCCCAACTCGCGCCAGCGAGAATAAAAATTAAAATAGAAAAAGTAAGAAGACGTTTCATAAATCTGCCGCAAAAGTTGAATTCGCATTATTTTAACGTAGTTTCTATTTTGGTTTTCAACGCAAATGAATCAAAAAGCAAGGATATTTTACCCACGAAGATTTTTGAGTATGCACAATCGGCGACTGCTGTGTCGGTGCAGCGGCTTGAGAAAGTGATTTTTAAATAAAATCAAAAATTTATTGTTGTTTTTTAAAAGTTGGTTAAAATCCGCCAACATTTCAATAAAATTCAAGGAAAAGCTATGACGCAAGCAAGCAAGCAAGCAAGCAAGCAAGCAAGCAAGCGCGCTTCGTTT
>CAIRCR010000354.1 GCA_903877065.1 uncultured Pseudomonadota bacterium | reverse complement strand
GGCTCGTTGCATGGCTCTGTGCCGTGCAAAGATTGCCACCGAAAAATTACCGATTATCCACACGAAGAAAAAGACGGTTTAGTGGATTGTGGTGAAAGTTGTCACGTCAAAGAACCTTCAAATGGCAAAGCCTTTACTCATAAACCCATCGTCAAAGAGTTTGAAAGTTCCGCGCACGGCAAAGGATTAACCAAAGAGTTTGCCGCAGGTAATCGCATTCAAGAAGACAGTGATTCAAGTTTGCCGTCATGTCGGCGTTGTCACAATAACGTGCCGTACATTGCCAAAGCGCAAATGGACGCTTTCAAACAAGAATTCTCACATAACGATGCCGAATGCGGCACTTGTCACGAGGGGGATGCGTGGCGCAATCAATTCAGCGGACATATTTTGCGCCGTTATATTGGCAATCATTTGAATAAAAATGTGTCGAACAAAATCTGTATTGATTGTCACGGCAATATCGACAAAATGGCAAAAGTTGAGCAAGAAGACCCGCAAACAAAAGAGAAAAAAGCGGTCAGTTTGGAATTTATTCATTCCACCGAAAGCTACGACAAAACCCTGCACGGACGATTGATAAAAGACGGTAATTTACACGGCGCATCGTGCGTTGAATGTCACGCGCCAACGGGTTTGCATCATGGCATTAAACGTGATGAAGACGTGCAATCTTCAGTAAATCCTGCGCATTTAAAAGAAACGTGTGGGCAATCGGGTTGCCATAAAGATTACGCAAAAAGTGTGGCGAATCAGGGCTTTTTAAATTCTGAAATGCACGGTATATCAACGTTGGGTTTAGGCGTTGAAGCGAAAGTCGATGAGCTGTCAAAACTCAATGTGGCAACCTTTAATGATTTGCCGATTTGGTACAAACTTGCGGCAATTTTTGGCTTGTTGTCGATGGTGTTTTTCATTGGCAATGTGAGTTGGAGCCTTTTTGGCGATAGCAAAAAGTTGAATAAAAATCTCAACAATTCGATTCTGGGCGCGGAAAGATTTCAGCGCATCATCATCGGTTCAAAACCGAAAAAGAAAGAGAGTTTTTGGGCGAAAATTAAAAAGCGGTTTGAGAAATCAGCGGTAAAAAATGACGAGGACAAATCATGAGAATGTTTATTTTAATGTTTCTGTTTATCGTTAAATTAGCATTTGCCGCAGAAATACCCCTGCATCAACAGCAAATTGAAAACGCCATCATTGACCAAAACGCGCTGGATGTTTCGGCAAAAAAAGTGCATGACCACAAAGAGATTGAGATTCAGGAAAAATTTGTCATTCCAGAATTTCACAAACAAGCAGGCGAACTCGAAACTGCGCCGCAAAGTTTTTGTCGAACTTGTCACGCGCCGCTGCCACACAAAACGCAACTTAGAACCCGCGCTTTTAATAATATGCACGTTCGTTTTATTGCCTGTGAAACCTGTCATTTTCCAAACGAAAAACTAATCTTTCGCTGGTTTGATTTTGAAAATAAAAAAAATGCTTCGGGTGAATTACGAATCGGTAAAGACATCGACAACGAAAAGCAACGTCCCAATAATCCAAAAATCGCGCCTTTTTTAAATGATGCACGCTGTTTTATATTAAAAAGTGATGAGTTTGCCAAACAAATCGCCGAAACGTGGAAAACTGCTAATGAATCCGAAAAAGCGGTTTTACACGCGAAAATTCACGCGCCGTTGAATTGGCAAAAAGCAGACAAACAAATCAGTGACAAAACGCATCAAGGCACGCCCTGTCAAGAATGCCATAACGACAAAAAATCAAAACTCGATTTAACGGCATTAGGCGCAGACGAAAAACAAATGCAAGCCATTCAAACGCAAATCATTTCGCGCTTTTTAGAGCATTACAAAGACGATGAACAACGGATTACCATTCGTGAAATGTTGCGTTAAGTTTTTGTTAACTCTTTGTTTATTGTTTATCGCCTTGAATTCGTTGGCGGTAGAAATCACCGCGCAGCGCGTTTTAGCGAAAAATTTGCAGCAACCTGTGGGCGTTGCTATTTCACAAAATCAAACGCTTTTTTTAGATGCTCAAGGCTTGCATTTTGAAAATGCGGTTGTCGAAAATGAAAGCGCGGCGTTAAGTCTTTTTGCGGCAAAAAACGATATTTGGACAGCAAATCCAAACAAACGTGAACTTTCGCGCTTTGATACGTCGGGCAAACGCATTCAAAAAATTGATGTTTCGCAAACCTCTGAAAGTAAAAATCCGCCCGAACCTGTGACGGTTGCCGTTTATGAAAACGTGATTTATTGGGCAGACCACGCCAATCATCGCGTGTGCCGTTTTGATGAGGTAAAAAATGTGGCGTTGCCCTGTTTTGGCGAACGTGGCGAAATGGATGGGCAATTTCAATATCCGTATCAAATGGCGTTTGATCGTGACGGTTATTTGCACGTTGTCGATATTATGAATTCGCGCATTCAACAATTTGATAAAAACGGGCGTTTCTTTTCAACAATTGGAAAATTCGGCACGGATAAAAATTCGTTATTTCGTCCAAACGGCATTGCAATCGACACAGCAAATGATTTGTTATTTGTCAGCGACAGCTATTTTGG
>CAIRCR010000353.1 GCA_903877065.1 uncultured Pseudomonadota bacterium | reverse complement strand
CTTCTGTACGTTATAGCTCTCATAATTTATCCCCTTTGGGCAGTTTATCAAGAATCTGAAGGGTCGTTCAGATTCTTTACAACAACTAGAAAATCCTTTTTCTTGTTGTTTTTGTGACACATATTTTGTTAGATTGGTTTTCCAAGCACTAAAAGTGCTGTTGTTTCGATAATCAATTTATCTTTCCGAGCCAGTTCTTCTTTCAGAAATTGAATTTCTTCTTGTAACTTCATGACGGAAATATCTTCTGGTGGTTTGACTTGTAGGGTATTTTTTCGACGGTAAGATTTGAGCCACTCTTTTAAGGTAAAAATGTTTACCCCCAAGGTCATAGCAATATCGATAATCGTTTGGTGTTCACCACGTTGAAGAACTTGTTGAACGGCATGGTTTTTAAATTTTGTACTGTATTTGCGTTGCATGATAGTTCCTAAATTTCAGAGAAGAGTGGGTGGCGATGAGAATCTATACCTTATATATGTTCTAAACATCCGCAAAGCATTAGCTTTAGAAACATAACCCTGTGGTACTCCATTCCGTAAATCGACTTGTAACTGGTCAATCTTGGTTTCAGTTGCAGTCAATCGTTTATCATGTTCTGTGAGAATCCCAATTGACTGAGATAAAATTTCAAGTTGGGTGAGTGGTCTTACTAATTGCGTTTCAAGCTCTACCCAACGTCTAATCACTTTCGTTCTTGCTATAACGTCATAACCTGTTACTACAACCATAGTTGCTTCATGGTCAAGCGAGTAACATTTTTCTTGTTTTCCATTCCCAGCTAGGTAAGTGCTTGATTTAAAAACACTCCCCAAATTTGGGGAGTCCTTTAATTGCTCAACAATTACTGTTATGTCACGCATAACATGGTCATGACGTTTGTTACACAATGCTGCGATTTCAGTTGAAAGCATGGTTTTTGTCTGCACTGCTACTAAAGCGTTTTTCATAACACAGTCCTTAAAATAAAACCCTTGTAATCGAAGTGGTGACAGACACAACGGCAACAAGGGTAGGAAATAAATCCTTAGAATTTTGAGCCCTGTCACAAGCAAATTCTAAAAACTCAAATTGATGACTACAAGTTTTGAAACTTGTCTCTCCGCCAAGCCTTCCTAGGCCCGCACCTATTTGTCTGGAAGACTTCAAACGGCGTTCTGCACTACCTGAACTAAACCATCAAGGAAAAACTCTCAAGAAAGCCCTTCATTGAAGGTGCAGGTCTTTCCCTGCCGTCACCGATGCTACCTGCAAGCGGTAGGCCGTAGGCTGGAGTCGTCTTGAACTCGAATGCGGGCAATGTAACAATTGATTCGAAACAATTAAATGTATTGAATTGTGGTGGAATTATTAGTCGTACATTTGCGAAAGGAGACGCAGGCACAGTGACTATTACGTCAAACAATTTAATTTTAAATAGTTCAAAAAATAATTTTTTTTTCTATAATCGCATCAGATGCAATGCAAAATAGTACAGGTGACGCAGGTAATGTTACTGTAAATGCTAAAATTTTAGAGTTACTGAATGGTAGTTATATTAGCAGTAGTACTTTTGCACGCGGGAAAGCTGGAGATGTCATCGTTACGTCGGACAATTTGACTATTGATGATAATAGAGCGGATTTATTTCCACGGATTGCGTCAAATGCAGAATGAAAAAGTATTGGGAATGCAGGTAATGTCGAAGTAAATGCTAAAACGTTAAATATTCTCAATGGAGGGCAAATTAGTAGTAGTG
>CAIRCR010000352.1 GCA_903877065.1 uncultured Pseudomonadota bacterium | reverse complement strand
GGGCATGGTGGCGGACAAATCCAACGCGATGATTTTGCCGATTCATATTGAAGGAGCGCAATACACACCATTTTCAAAATTGAGTGGCGTGGTGCGATTACGTTGGTTTCCGAAAATTACACTGACGATTTTGCCGCCGACACACATTCACGCTCGTAAAGACTTAACAGGTAAAAATCGCCGCAAAAGTAACGGTCATATCTTGGCGGATTTGATGGCAGAAATGCAGTTTGCCGCAAGTCCAACACGACAAACAATTTTTGCCAGTTTGTTAAATGCGCGGCGCATTCACGGTGGCAAACATCTTGTCGCGGAAGATTTAGAGCGTAAACCGTTGTCGTACAACGCACTGATTACACGGACGTTGATTATTGGCAACGTGCTACAAAAAATCACGCAACATAATGAAAACGTCGGCGTGTTGTTGCCCAATTCGAGTAAAACATTGTGTGTACTTTTAGGTTTACAGCAACAACAGCGTGTTCCTGCAATGCTTAATTATTCAACTGGTGCGACGGGCATGATTTCAGCTTGCAAAACGGCACAAGTTAAAACGGTTTTGAGTTCACGAAAATTTGTCGAACTCGCACATTTACAAAATGACATGGAGTCATTGAGCGAAAAAGTTGACGTTATTTATTTGGAAGATTTAGCACAAACGATTTCAACAAAAGACAAATTGCACGCCGCGTGGCACAGTCAAACCGCATATTTTTGGCATAAAAACGACGTAAATCCCGACAGCCCAGCGGTTATTTTATTTACGTCGGGTTCAGAAGGCACGCCAAAAGGTGTCGTTTTATCGCACGCCAACATTTTGTCGAATCATCAACAAGTTTCAGCTCGAATTGATTTTAATCCGCAAGACGTGATTTTGAATTTTCTGCCGATGTTTCACTCGTTTGGTTTTACGGTGGGAACATTGCTGCCTGTTTTGAATGGTATGAAAACGTTTTTTTACCCAACACCGCTACATTTTTCGATTATTCCCGAAATGGCTTACGAAACGAATGCCACGATTATGTTTGGCACCAATACGTTTTTAGCGGCTTACGGTAAAAAAGCGCATCCATACGATTTTTACAAGTTGCGTTACGTCGTGGCGGGAGCTGAAAAATTGCAAAATAGCACGCGTGAATTGTGGGCAGAAAAGTTTGGTGTTCGGATTTTGGAAGGTTATGGCGCGACGGAAACCGCGCCAGTTGCGGCGGTGAATACACCGATGGATTATAAAGTTGGTACGGTTGGGCGTTTATTGCCACACATGGAATATCGTTTAGAAGCGGTTGAAGGTATCGAAAATGCGGGACGGTTACATTTGCGTGGCGCAAATATCATGCTCGGTTATTTACTGGCGAATGGGGCTGGACAGTTACAACCGACTGAATCTGTTTATGGCGTGGGTTGGTACGACACGGGCGATATTGTTCACGTTGATGACGATGGTTTTTTGAGTATTCGTGGGCGGTGCAAACGATTTGCAAAAGTTGGTGGTGAAATGGTTTCACTGACTTTTGTTGAACAATTAGCCATGAAAGCGTGGGCGAAAACACATCACGCTGTAATCAGTTTGCCAGATGCAAAAAAAGGTGAACAAATCATTTTGATAACCACTCAAAAAGACGCGACGTTGCACGAATTAGTAAAATGTTCGGCTGGTGTCGCGGCGATAAATTTACCGAAAAAAATTCTATTTATTGATGCAATTCCTGTCATGGCAACGGGGAAAATTGATTATGTCGAACTGACAAAATGGGTCGTTAATGAGGATGAAGTCAAGCATTAAATAGAACCCGTGACCTTTGCGATTATCTTTTCAACAAAGTTAAAACATCTCAAAACACGGTTGCACTTGTTACTTGAATCAGCTCGTCTTTGTGCTATAGTCGTACCCAATGAGAATGATTATTGATAAACCATCGTTCTTTTTAGTTTATTTATGATGAGGTGTATTTAAATGTATACGAGTTTAAAAGATTTTTCAGTGGGTGATACAGGCAAAATTACTGGTTTCGATACCGCAGGAAAGATCTACCGAAAAAGACTGTTAGCCATGGGCTTAACACGAGGCACCGAATTTAAAATCACACGTTTAGCTCCACTCGGCGATCCGATTGAAATTAAATTACGCGGCTTTGCGCTCACTCTGCGAAAAGAAGAAGCCTCCGCAATTTTGGCAGAATTAGTACAATGAAAACCAATTTTATCGTCGGTATTGTCGGCAATCCAAATTGCGGAAAAACAACGTTATTCAACGTGTTAACAGGCTCAAAACAATACGTTGGCAATTGGGCTGGCGTAACGGTTGAAAAAAAAACGGGCGAATATCAATTTTCAGGTAAACACATTCAATGCGTCGATTTACCTGGAACCTATTCGCTCGAATCCTCTGACGATAACGTTTCACTCGACGAAAAAATTGCCCGTGATTACGTCGCCTCACGTGAAGCCGATTTAATTATCAACATTGTTGATGCGTCCAATCTTGAACGTAATTTATATTTGAGCGCACAACTCATCGAAATGCGCGTGCCGATGCTGGTCGTTTTAAACATGATGGATGCGGTAAAAAGTCGCGGCATTAAAATTGATCTCAATCTTCTCGCAGAGCAATTCGGTTGTCCTGTTGTCGCAATTTCAGCGGCAACCAAACAAGGTATTCCCGCGTTAAAAACCGCAATCAATCACGCCGCAAATCATCAACCCATTCCCCATTCAGAAATTTATTACACGTCAGAAATTGAAAATGCACTCGCGGAATTGATGCCAAAATTAACGGTAATTGCTAAAAATTATCCGTGTGATTGTCGATGGCTTGCGGTGCGA
Organism: uncultured Pseudomonadota bacterium; assembly: GCA_903877065.1. Classification (GTDB taxonomy): domain Bacteria; phylum Pseudomonadota; class Gammaproteobacteria; order Methylococcales; family Methylomonadaceae; genus UBA10906. Next base: position 5,324 of record CAIRCR010000352.1, on the reverse strand, counting down.
TTATTAGAAAATGACACGCTAGCGCAAAGCATTTCTGGTGCTGATTTATTAACGTTTGCGGCTCAATTACAGCAACAAATTGAAGCAAAAACAGGTGATGAAATTGACATTTTAGCTGCCGATGCACGTTATGAATTTGTAAATCAATTAACAAAAAAAGCAGTGTGTAAACTCAGCGAGGTCAGCCGCCACACAAGCGAAAAAATAGATCGAATTGTGTTAAATCGTTTTTTAGGCATACCGATTTTTTTACTCGTTATGTACACCATGTTTTTGTTTACCATCAATATCGGTAGCGCATTTGTTGATTTTTTTGAGCAATTTGTCGGTGCATTTTTAATTGATGGTTTGAGCGAAGTTTTAACGTTTTACAGCTGCCCCGAATGGTTAAATGTTTTGCTAACACAAGGCATAGGCGGTGGTATCCAAGTCGTTGCCACATTTATTCCGATTGTTGGATTCTTATTTTTATTTTTGTCGATGTTAGAAGATTCGGGCTACATGGCAAGAGCTGCATTTGTGATGGATAGATTTATGCGTTTTTTGGGTTTGCCTGGCAAAGCGTTTGTGCCAATGATTGTCGGTTTTGGTTGTAACGTTCCCGCGATTATGGCAACTCGAACGCTCGAAAATCCCCACGATCGTATTCTCACAAATTTAATGAATCCATTTATGTCCTGTGGCGCACGCTTGCCCGTTTACGCACTTTTTGCGGCGGCTTTTTTTCCAATTAACGGACAAAACATCGTTTTCAGTTTGTATTTATTGGGCATTGGTGTGGCGGTTTTAACGGGTTTGATTATGCGGCACACGCTTTTTAAAGGTGAAACGTCGTCATTTATTATGGAACTGCCAACTTACCATTTACCGACCTTGCAAGGTGTGTTAATTCGCACAGGTGATCGTTTGAAATCGTTTGTTGTGAATGCGGGAAAAATTATTGTGCCGATGGTTTTGGTGTTGAATTTTTTAAACGCACTCGGCACGGACGGCAGTTTTGGACGTGAAAATACCAATCAATCCGTGTTAAGTGAAATTGGGCGCAAACTGACCTTTGCGTTTGAACCAATGGGTATTCATGAAGATAACTGGGTTGCAACGGTAGGTATTTTCACGGGTGTTTTGGCTAAAGAAGCCGTTGTCGGCACACTTGACGCACTTTATGGGCAGTTAGAAACACCGAATGCCGATATTGAAAAACCTGAATTTGATTTAAAAAATGCGTTAACGCAAGCCTGTTTGACTGTGCCGAATAATTTGTCAGAAGTCGCAAATCGTTTGTTAGATCCGCTCGGATTAGATGTTGGGGATTTGAACAACGCCGAAGCTGCGGCTCAAAAACAAAATGTAAATATGGCAACGTTCACAGCCATGCAACACAGTTTTGATGGGCAAGCTGGCGCGTTTGCGTATTTGTTATTCGTTTTACTTTACGCGCCGTGTGTTGCCGCAACGACGGCAATTTATCGTGAAACGTCTGCGGGTTGGGCGACATTTACAGTCGCGTGGACAACAGGCATTGCCTACATCAGCGCAACAATTTTTTATCAAGCCGCGACATTTTCACAGCACCCAAGCACGTCATTAAGCTGGATTTTGGGGTTGAATGTCGTTTTTCTTTGCGTCATTTTTGCCTTGTGGTTGCAAGGCAAACAAGAGATGAAAACAACATGATTCTGTCCGATTTACGTCACTATTTGAAAGAACACAAAAGCGTTGCATTGCGTGATTTAATTTTGCATTTCGACACCGATGCTCAAGCGTTGCGCGGTATGTTGCAACTCTTAATTAGCAAAGGGAAAGTCCGACAAGTAGTGACAAATCAAGCGTGCGGCACAAGTTGTTGCAAATGCGACAGCACACTCACTGAAATTTACGAATACTGCCAAGTGGATTCGACAGGCACAAATTCGTAAGCAAATCTGTAAAAGTAATGCGCCATTCCCTCCCCTCTTCTGCTTTAATAAATCACGTCGTTAATTTGCTCGCCTAAATCGTTTTGAAATTATCCCGAATAATCAGTGTAAAATTTCAAAAATAATTTGAATATCCACACAGATTCCATTTTTCAAAGGCTTTATCACGATATGCAAACACTCATTGATTTTTTTGGCATTAACAATTTAGTGCCGCATGGTTTCTGTTTAAGCTGGAATTCCACGTTGCTTTGGTTACACGTTGCTTCAGATCTTTTAATTACACTGTCTTACTATTCCATTCCGTGCAGTCTTATCTATTTCGCTCACAAACGAAAAGATTTGCCTCACAAATGGCTGGTTATCATGGGAGCGGCATTTATTCTTGCTTGTGGCACAACACATTTAATGTCCGCTGTTCTTATTTGGATTCCACTCTATTGGCTTGATGGTTATATCAAAGCCTTTACCGCAATTATTTCAGTCATCACAGCCATTGCGCTGATAAAAATTATTCCGAATCTGTTGCAATTTCCAAGTGCCTTCATCGCTTTGCAACACGAAATAATCGAGCATGAAAAGAGCGAAAGTCAATTGCATAAGGTCGAGCAAGAATTGCATGACAACGAAATATTTATTTCGAGCATATTAGATTCGCTGACAGAACACGTTGCCGTTTTAAATGAAAAAGGCGTGATTATTGCCGTGAATAAAGCATGGAAAAAATTTGGTGAGCAAAATGATTTAGCCAGCGATTACAACTTAATTGGGCAAAATTATTTAATCGTGTGTCAAAACTCATTTTTTGAGCATCATGGCAAACAAACACAGCAAATTCACGATGGCATTATTAGCGTGTTGGCAGGAATGCAGGATTCTTTTGTGATGGATTATGAATGCTCTTCCCCGACTGAAACGCGTTTTTTTGTTATGCGTGTTTCACCGTTCAAATGCTCAAGCTGTGAAAATGGTGTTGTGATTAGCCATCAGGACATCACAATACGAAAAACAATGGAGCAACAAGCCAAAGACAGTCAACAACGATTTCATGAAATTATTAACCTGATGCCAATGTCCGTTTTTATCAAAGACAAAAATAGTAACATCACGTTAATGAATCATGCGTTTGAAGAGCAATGCGGCATTAGTTTTGAGCAATTAAAAAACACGAATGGCAGTCATATTTTTCCACCCGAGCAGATGGAAATTTTTTTAGCCGCCGATAAAAAAGTATTTGAAGATGGCAAGATCGTTGAACTCGAAGAATGGATTTGGAATAAACAATTACAAACAAGCAAAGTGTTTCGTACTTACAAAAAACCTGTGTTTAACGACGTGACGGGTGACTATTTAATTGGCATTTCAGTTGATTTGACGCTTTATAAACAACAAGAAAAAGCCTTGGAAGCAAGCGCGGCGCGTTTTCGTTCAATTATTGATATTTCGCCCGTTCCGATGGCGTTGCATGATAATCACGGAAACATCACGTTTTTAAATCAATCTTTTATAAAAACATTTGGCTACGATTTAAACGATATTCCGACGTTAGAGCTTTGGTGGCAAAACGCTTATCCCAACACAAGTTATCAGCAATGTGTGATTGATATGTGGGGGAACGCGCTTCAAGAAGCAGAAAGCAATCAAAGTGAATTTAAGCCAATGGAATTGCTAATCCAACACAAAGACGGCTCACAAAAAACGGTGATGGGCAGTGCGGCAAAAGTGGCTGAAACCTTAGATGAGTTACATTTAATGGTTTTATATGACATGACTGAACACAAAAATATTCAATTAGCCCTTTCAGAATCAAAAGTAAAGCTGTGGCAAGCCAAAGAAGATTTAGAAAATGTGCTTTCGGCGGCAACGCAAGTCAGCATTATTGCAACAGATGCCAACGGTTTAATTACCATGTTTAATCATGGTGCAGAAAAAATGTTGGGTTATTGTGCTGAAGAAATGATTGGTAAGCACACACCTGAAATTTTTCATCTTCGAGAAGAAGTTGGACAGCGTTGTCGAGATTTATCGATAAAATGTGACACGCCAGGTTGTCGATTTAATTGTTTTGTGACAGGAGCGATTAAATTTGGAACAGAAACCAGAGATTGGACATACGTTAGAAAAGATAAATCGACTTTAATTGTTTCGCTGGTCATCACAACGATTCGCAATGAAAAGGATGTGATTGTTGGTTATTTGGGTATTGCTAACGACATTACCGAGCGCAAAAAAATAGAATTGGAACTGCAACGCTCAAACACGGATTTAGAACAATTTGCTTACGCTATTTCACACGATATGCGTCAACCGTTACGAATGGTCACGAGTTATTTATCGCTCATTGAATCTGCGCTCGACACTAAATTAGATGATGACACGCGCCAATTTTTATTTTTTGCTGTCGATGGCGCGAAACGCATGGATTCGATGATTGTATCGTTGCTTGATTATTCACGAGTGGGCAGAAACGTTGAGGTGTTAAGCCTGATTTCTAGTCGTGCGACTGTTGAGGAAGCGATTGCGTTTCTCAAACCTGAATTAGATGCGAATGGTGGAAAAATAGAAATATCGGGTGATTGGATTGATTTAGTGGCAAGCAGTGACGAATTAACCCGACTTTTTCAAAATTTTATCGGCAACGCACTCAAATATCACGAACAAGATAAACCCGCGCGTGTTGAGGTTGTTGCAACCGTCAGCGAAAATATTTTTAGAGTTGACGTGCGAGATAGCGGCATCGGCATCAATCCAAGTCAAATTGACCGATTATTTAAAGTGTTTTCACGTTTGCAAGCGCGAAGTCGTTTTGAAGGAACGGGCGTGGGTTTGGCGTTGTGTCGCAGAATTGTTGAACATCACGGCGGAAAAATTGGCGTGGAATCAGAAGGTGAAGGGCTGGGCAGTACGTTTTGGTTTGAGCTTCCACTCGTGCCTCAAAATACGGTGATTTAAATGCCAATCAACGAAAAAAATCAAACGCTCTACAGCAAAATCAGTGCAAATCGCCGTTTGATACTCTCCTGGGTAGTCTTGATTTTGGGCATATTTTTAACAGGTTTGGTGTGTCATCAAGTCAAAACCAATATTGAATTGTATGAACGCTCGCAATTTGAAATGCACTGCAACGAAATTGCACTCCGAATCAATATGCGAATGCTCAAGCACAAACAAATGTTATTAAGTGGCGCGGCAATGTTTGATGCGTCAGAAAATGTGACCCGTGAAGATTGGCAAGTTTATGTAAAACGATTAAGCCTAAGTCATGATTTAGACGGCGTTCAAGCGTTGGGATTTTCACTTTGGCTAAAACCTGAACAACTCAAAGCACACGAAGAAAGCGTACAAAAAGAAGGTTTTCCTGATTACCGCGTCAGCCCCGAAGACAAGCGTGATGTTTATACGTCAATT
>CAIRCR010000351.1 GCA_903877065.1 uncultured Pseudomonadota bacterium | reverse complement strand
TAATCTACTCTTGATACTGTTTTTATATCAGCTACTAATTAACATCAACAGATGTGATAGATAATAAAAAAGCCGCTAAATCTCGAAAATTTGCGGCTTTTTAGTTATGGCAGGGTGTTCTTACAAAACAAAATCTCCCGTCGTCAAACTTTTCACGCCACTCAATACAATTGAAAATTCCGCATTGGTGTCTGCATTGGTGCTGCCATACAAAATACCTGTTTTGGAGTCAAAACGTAATTGCCCTGTTGCATCAGCCGAAAAAGTCGCATTGTTAATAAACGTAAAGGCTTGATCGCCCGCTAAAACTGAATTTGCATCAATACCCGATAAATCAATTTTATCATTTTGGGTGCTTTTGAAATCCGTTATCGTGTCGCGGGTTTTCGCTGTGATACCCGAATCGCTCAAGTTGTTGAATTTAAACGTATCCGCGCCTAATCCGCCTGTTAATTTATCAGTGCCCGCGCCACCAATCAACGTATCATCGCCAGCTAAAGCAGAAAGCGTGTCGTTTGTCGCCTTTCCCGTTAATAAATCATTGCCTTTGCTGGGTTTAGTGCTGACAATGGCTGTCGTGGGTTGACTTGTTGCGCTTTCGGCCGTGCCCAGTAAATCCGTATAACTTACTTTCACACTCACGGTTTTGCCAATATCAGCGGCAGCCAAAACATAAGTCGATTTCGTTGCGCCAGAAATGGCCGTGCCATTGCCTAGCCATTGGTATTTGAGCGCTCCCATTCCATCGATATCTGCCAATGTGCTAACACTTGCTAAGGTTTGACCTTGCGCAGCGAGTCCCGAAATTGACACGTTTCCCGTTGGAGAATCATTCACATTTTCAATTTTGGCGGTTGCGGAACTTGTGACGCTTTCTTTGGTTCCTTGTGCATCGGTGTAATTCGCGTTTACCGTTATCACATTGCCCACATCGGCTTGTGTCAATTTATAGGTGACTTGCGTAGCGTTGGCAATATCTTTGTTATTGCTTTGCCATTGATAAGTAATCGTACCTAAGCCGTCTGTATCTACAAGCGTATTTGAAATCGCCAGCACTTGATTTTGTTTGGTTTGACCATCTATTTTTACCGAGCCTGTTGGTGCATCGTTAATATTGGTAACCGCCGCCGTTGTTGCACTGATTATGCTTTCGGCTGTTCCTGCATTATCGGTATAACTGGCTTTAACGGTGATTTTTTTGCCCACATCCGATTGTGTGAGTGTGTAAGTAGTTTGCGTGGCATTGGAAATAACTTTGTCATCGCTAAACCATTGATAAGAAATCGTACCTAAGCCATCCGTATCGGCTAAAGTGTTGCTGGCGGTTAATGTTTGGTTTTGTGTGGCGGTGCCAGAAATGGTGGCATTGCCTGTTGGTGTATCGTTTACATTTACAATTTTTGCTGTGGTTGAACTTACAACACTTTCTTTAGATCCAAATCCATCGATGTAATTCGCTCTTACACTAATAAGATTGTCCACATCGGCTTGTGTGAGCTTATAAGACGATTGAGTAGCATTTGAAATTGCGGTTCCATTTTTAAACCATTGATAGCTAATGTCTCCTAAACCATCTCTATCGCTAATTGTGTTGTCGACAGTCAAACTTTCATTTTGAATTAGTTTTCCTGAAATGATGACATCACCTAAAGCAGGATAATTTGTAAGTTGTTTTTCTAACAAATTGGATGATTGTAAATTATTTGTAATTGCTAATCCATTTACAACAAGTGATGAAAAATTCGTTACAAAATTAATACTGTCTCCTTGTGCAGAAAACATTAATTCAATTGCTCCGGAAGCGGCTACCTGAAGTCGTAAATTTCCATTACCATTTACTGAACTTGAAGATACGGAAGATGATAAAGAACCTCCTCCTATTACAGAAACATCCGAATAATTTGCTCCACTATAATCAAGATTGAGTGAAATAGAGTTGTTTGATTTCAGGATTTTTGGCGATATGCGAATATGGACTGAGGTGTCAATATAAGCCGCGCTAACAATTACATTTTGGTTTTCTGTGATTGTGCTATAAATGAAATCGCGTGTTTTTATTGCAGCTAAATTACCAGTATTGTTTGTGTTATTTGAAATTATTGGTATTGAACTACCCAACTCATCCCAAAGAGATGATGTAATAACTGAGTTTTGTAAATTATTTAATGTGTTCATTATTTATTTAAAAGATTTAATTGAGTTTGGCAGAATGGTACTGATAATTTATCCATTCAACAACCAATCAAATTCAAAAGTGTGACGCAGTTCACACTTCTTTTGAAATCACAATTAGACTTGTAAATAACGAAGGTTAAAGTATGTGATAGACAATAAAAAAGCCGCTAAATCTTGACGATTTGCGGCTTTTTATTTTTATTTGGCGGAGAGTGAGGGATTCGAACCCTCGATACGTTGCCGTATACACACTTTCCAGGCGTGCGCCTTCGACCACTCGACCAACTCTCCAGT
>CAIRCR010000350.1 GCA_903877065.1 uncultured Pseudomonadota bacterium | reverse complement strand
CCGTTAACACTTTCAACGCGGCTGCATAACCCGCCATTTGCAAATCAGCATCGTTATAAAGTCCTTCTGAATTGTGCGCCCGAACCGATTTATCCAAACCCACTAACGATTCAACTTGCGCTTTGACCGCTTCTTCAATTTCCCAGCCCAAATCATCACGGAAGGTTTCCAATTCTTTGTGACGTTTGCGAAGTACCAGCATAATCGTTCCCGTGACATTCGCCCCTTGACGCAATGCCGAATCGGTTTCTGTCACCACATACCACGCGGCGGTCACTTGCAAACCACTCGCCCAAATGATGTTTGCCATATCAGCCCAAATCGAACCGCTTTGATGCGTGAACATCAACACTTGTATGCCATTGTTGGGCATTTTCTCTGTCATTTTGCGATACGCGGCAACCATTCCCTGACGGAAACCTTCATCTTCGCCTTTGATTGCAAGCGAGCGGCGACTATCCCATGTCCAATGAGCAAATTCAGCGGGGGGATTTTTACGCAACCATGCAATGAAAAATTCGGTGATTTCTTCATATTTCACCGCGTCGCCATAAGGCGGGTCGGTAATGTAAATGTCGTTTTCGGTTTCAACAGATTGAGCTAAATTTGTTTCAGTTTTTAGATTTAAGTTTTCACTAAATACAGTTTCTCTGTAAGAAATATCCAGTTGTGATAATGCTAAAACACTACCTCGACATCCATAATCGTAAAGCGTGTTCAATGCTTGATTATAAAAAGTATCTTGAACGCTTCCGCCACCTCCACTAGCTATATTCCATCGACACAATCGGCTATTCCAATTTATCAATTGAGAAAATCCAAACGAAGTAATTTCAGAAATTTTTTGTCTAACTAATCCCGCTATCAATAACTGTCTTGGATTAAACAAATGATGCCAATGAGTCCAGCCTCGTTCTCGAATAGGTTGGTCAGTGTTATATCCTCTTTCGATTACCATGTCAGGAATAAAACCTTTTTCTTGCCATTCCGAAAAATTAGAACTGACAAAATCAATTACTTTTTGTTCACGTTTTAAATCATCAGTTGTAACAGCTCGAAATTGATATTCAAATTTTTCACTATTTGGTTTTTTCTTTATCCATTGAATGCAATATAGCCGTTCTTGAAAAACGTCATCTGGACGTGGGATAAAATCTGATTTTTCCCACATTCGCAGTGTATTTTTATTTTCTTTTCCATCTTTATAGTCGCCACGAATCGTATTGACACCTATCCGATAAGTCGTAATACCATCGGGAGAATGAACAACTGAACCATCTTGAACCGTTCCATTTTTGTAATTTTGCAATTCATCTTCAGTAATCCATTCAACGATTTCAATGTGGTAACGTTTTTCATTTGGTAAAGGAACTAACTTTACTGCTACGTTGTTTTTTGTACCCGTGCGAGGCTGACTAATGATGAAGTTGGGAATTAGCGGGACAAGCCAACCAGATTCAGGGCATTTAATTTCTGCACAATATAAAAAGACTTTGGCTCGCCAACCTTTACCATCGGTTTCAACGCCTAACGCATCAATCTCGGTTTGTACTTTTTTAGCGAGTTCTTTTTGTGCGTTGTCGATTTCAATGCGTTTTTCTGGACTTGCGCCAACGATGTTAAAACCGCCCCACGTCAACATACAGGCGATAGGATTTAAATCGGACGCATAAACATCACAACCCAAACGCGCCGCTTCAAACGGAATTTGTCCACTACCACTAAAAACATCAGCCACACGCGGACGATGACCAAAACGGGCAATGCCCATTTGTTCAACTAATTCAGGAAATGAAAAAGCGGACGTGCCAAGATGCGCGTTGACCTTTGCCCAACTATGCGAAAAAAGTTCATCGCCACATTCTTCAGGACGGCTAGCTAATCGCACCCATTCGTTATAGGTGGCATCACGTTTTACACTTTGTTCTTGTGCGAGAAAAAAACGGCTGGCTTTGTCGTTTTTGACATCAAGGCGTTTTTCTAACGATTCTTTATCCATGCCCATGAGCATTTCAAAAACTTCAAGGTCTTTGAGTAAATCATCAGAAACAGGCAACAACGTCCCTAAAATACAGGCTTTGTTGAGAATGAGCGGTTTGCGTCCTTTCCAGTAACTACCTAGTGCGGTGAGCGTTTTACCCGAGCCAGCCATTTGCTCTTTGAAACTTTCTACTGATATTTTTTGAACGGGAAATAAGTGTTCAATTAACGCGGGTTTATCTTGCCATGAGAGGGGTTTAAGCATTTGTTGTATTCCTTTTTATGCGTTATCGGCAATACCAAAAATCGGGACGTTTATTTTGTTAGCCGCTTTTCTCAAATCAGCATCAAGGGTTGCTAATGGGACTTGGTAACGTAATGCCAGTTCTAAATAAGCCGCATCATAAGCAGATAGATT
>CAIRCR010000349.1 GCA_903877065.1 uncultured Pseudomonadota bacterium | reverse complement strand
TCTGTTGCGGCAATCGATGGAATTTGATCAATAATGGCTGTGCGTCCCGCTTCACCGGCAATTAAATCGGTGTGCGTGGGTGAATTTATAAGCGGAATTTGCGGCGCGAAGGTATTGAGGACTTCTTGCCAGCTTGCGGTTAGCGTTGGAATATCAATGGCAGGCGGTTGTGATGCTAAACTCGCCGCTGTAAATAATAAGGTAATTAATACAAATGTTTCTGCTTCAATGTAATGGGGAACGTATTGCGTGAGCGCGTAAGGTTTACCTGATTTCGCCGCTTGTCTGTTAAGACTGGCAAAATAAAGCGCAATAGACAGCAAGACAATTTTCACTAGCAGTAAATTGCCATAACCCGTCCCCACGAGTCCATTCCATGTGTCGATATATTGCAACGCTAATGGAACGCCAGAAATGAAAATCATTGCCACAGAAATGATGCCTAAAGTGGAAAACAGTTTTAACAATTGTGTCCAATAGTCGGTAGATAATTTCTTAGCTTTGACTAATTGCCAGACGTTCAGTAGTTGAAAAACGCCGCCAATCCACGCTGCTGCGGCAATTTGATGAATCACCGTTAGCGACATTAAAATAGTCTGATTTTCAAAGCGTCCCGCGCCATGCACTAGCCAAGCGCCAGAGATAATCATGGGCAACGCAAGCCATCCTGCGTTCTGCCAAGCTGTTTGTGAGCGTGGGGCTGATTTGACAAATTGATAGACATAACTCGCCAAGGTTAACGTTAACGTTGCGCGAATAAATCCACCGATAAATTGCGTGGTTTGCGCAAATTCAGGGAAAGGCGATTTTTCTAAAATAGCTGCCATCAACCATACTTTCAACACAATTTTGAATAATTGCGCCCCAGCTAACCAAAAACCGCCTTTGTAAATTAAGGTAATCGTTTTATCGATTAAAATACTGTTTTGATTGGCGACTGCCTTCCATGGTTGAAGCAAAAAAAGACTCCAAAATAATCCGCTATCAATTAGACTTCGCGTCGACAAATATTTGCTCGAATCGCTCATGATCGTTGAAATTGCTTTGATGGGAGTCGTCAGATTGCTCAGAGTTTTCTCTATGTTGGCCGAAAGAGACTCGAATCCAACCCATTAAGCATATTTTGTTTCGTTTGCCTAAAATCCTTTCAGGTAATCGTAGGGAATTGAAATGGCCGAACACTTGAAATCGTCTTTGGAGTCCGCAAAGTCATGGTTGATTGAGAGGCTGATGCAAGAAATGGTTATTGCAATCAAGGAAAACCCACAAACAAAATAAAAGGGCATATATTTCTTGGTTTTAGTCAACACATTTTCTGCCGCAGTCTCTGAAAAAACTTGGTTTTTTTGCTTTTTTTGGAAAACAACCGAATAAATAATTAATGAAATGCATAAGATTGTGACAATGAAAAACAAAAAGAGAAAAAAAGAGCCACTGGCTGCAACGAGCTATCCGAAATAATCGCTAAAGTCATTGTCTAAAATAGCAGTCGCGTAGTTTTATCCAGTTATCGCATTTTCTATTGGCATTTGGTTTTTGTAAACTCCGCTTAAAACGATTTCGC
>CAIRCR010000348.1 GCA_903877065.1 uncultured Pseudomonadota bacterium | reverse complement strand
GGAACAACTGTAACTAAAGGCAAAATCTACACAGATGATAGCTGTAAAATCAATTGGGGGACGTTGTAATGGCAGCCCAGCAAGCGATTTTCACAAATGAAGGCGAGGCATTATTTGCCGCAATGCTTTTCAAAAATGATTCAACGGTTCGACCTGCAAATCTTGAATTACTGTTGTTCACCAATGCAACCGTTAGCGAAACAACGACCTACGCACAATTAACAGAGCCAACAGGTGGCAGTTATGCTCGTAAAACACTAACGGACGCTAACTGGACTATTGCAAGCGGTGTATTTTCTTATGGTTCACAAACTTTTACGCCTCAAGGTACAGCTTACACTGGCAACATTCAAGGCGCGGCAATCGTAACGAAAGGCTCAAACCCTAAAGTTTTGTTTATTGTTACTGACCCATCAGCACCCGTTACGCTTTCCGCTGGAACGCCTTATACCGTTGAAGTAAATGTCGCGTGTGCGTCAACTACAAAAGGCAATACCGAGTTTTTCTTGAATCTTCTTTTGAAAAATAAAATGTCATTGCGTGGAACGACCATGAAAGCAGTGTTAATTACTGATACTGCCGACACTACAGCAAAGCTAGAAACCGACTTGCATACGCCCACGACTGTTGGTGGTTATGCAGCCATTGATATTCTTGATAACACTTGGACGATTAACACGACAACGGGCGATGCTGTAGTAACAACAAGCACGTCGTTGACATTTACACCGACTACGACAGTTTTTTCTTCTGATGTTATCGGTTATGCAATCGTTGCTAACGGCAATGTGGTTTGCGTAGAGCTTGACCCGACGCAGCCCGTAGCTATCCCACTCAACACGCCGTATATCATTACGCCGTCAATTAAAATAATGTAAGGAAATTCAAAATGGCTAATAAAGTTCAGCTTTATCGCTCAGACGATGCAGGCGCACCACAATTAACTAACGCAATGGGGAGTTTAATCGCTCTTTTTGACGCGTGCCTTGTAAATGGTTACAACGCTAAAACAGGCGCAGCAATCACAACTGTAACGTCAATAGGTGACGTTGCTACCATTACGTTTGCCGCACCGCATTATTTTCGTGAATTGCAACGATTAGAAGTAGTGTTGCCAGACGCACAGTATTCGGGCGTATTCGATATTGTGAGCGTGGCATTAAATAGCTTAACGGTAAAACTAAGCGAGACCCCAACATCTGCAACGTGTACACCTGATTTAGTTTCGTCAGTAAAAGTAGCAGCGGCAAAGTGGGTAAAAGAGTATTCGGAAACCAACAAAGCGGCATATCGCCCAGCGTTAAACACGTCAAATCGTTGTTTCTTATCGGTAGACGATTCATTGCCGATTACTGGCGGTATCGCCAACGTTCGCGGCTACGAAACCATGAGCGGCGCGACTGTTGGTAACAATCCTATTCAGACAGTTTTAAAGCAGCCAGTAGCTTCACATAACATACCGAAGTCATCAGATACGACAGCCAAAAGCTGGATTCTATCTGCCGACGGCGATATGTTTTATTTCTTCGTGAATCCAACCACACAAGCAAACTATGGTTATTTTGGCTTTGCGTTTGGATATGCTAAAACCAAAATGACATTAGATGATACGTTTGGCTGCTTAATTCTAGCTTCAAATGGAGCGGCGGCTTCTTCGTGGAGCAACGGGTTTAGAACGAGTATGTTGGTTAATGTACCTACGACACCCGCTGTAGCTGGTTATTTTGCTCGTTCATTCTCGCAAATTGGCGGTTCAACTCCTTTCTGCTTATTCGGTAGTGGCAACACAGGCACGTTTGGCAATGGCGTAGAGCCGTTCCCGTCACCTATTGATAATTCTCTTAACGTGTCACCTGTTTATGTATATCAAGGCGGAACACGGAGCGTATTAAATGGCATATTGCAACCAATCCATAATAAGCCGTTAGGTCATGGCTCTTATTACAAAGGCTTGGCTGAGTTTCCGAATCAAACTGTATTGGCAATTGGCTTGTCTGATGGTGTTAATCAGGCGGTAAATGGCGAGCTTCACCTTATCGTAGAGGGTCTTTGGTAATGGCTGCCGCGATTGTTGTTGCTAATTACAACGCTCGCATTCAGAAAACGCGCTACCAAAGAAAAGGTGGCGCGTTAAGCGTTATCGTGCCTAAACGAATTAGAGGCTTGCACGCTGCCAAAAATAACAACCTTCCTGCAATACCGATTAAGTTAAGAATGCCGAAGATTTTAATGAAACGGCAGACGGGGAGTGGTTCTTCCATTTGCAAGTTCCATGCTTATCGAACGCAATTAACGCTTCATTTTGCTGGTTATCCATCAATACGCTATTTGTTGATTGCTCGCTACAAGTGCTTAATCAACGGCGGTTATCTTGGTTCTTTGCAAAAGAAATTGCCGCAACGTATTGGAGGCACGGTAGCTGATACCGTTGTGCCAGAAGGAAATGCAGTTGTATCTGGTGTAGTTCGTGAAGGCAAGTCACCTGTAATTCGCAAAGTAAGATTGTACCGAAAAGATAACGGAGCGTTAGTTAGCGAGAAGAAAAGCAGTGCTAACGGCGATTATTCGTTTGAGAAACTACCACTTGGAATGGCATTTTTTGTCGTTTCACATGATAGCAATGGCGTTTATAACGCGGCTATTTCAGATAACATTACCGCATAAGGTTTAGCAATGAGTGACATTATTTTCAAGAGCATTTACACCCAGCCAGCATCAAACATAGCTGACTTAAATTTTGTGGATAATGTCATTTCACTAAAACAAACAATCGTCATTCCGATAAAGCCTCAGTTTACTTTTGAGGCACATAGCGTTACGGCGGTTTTAAGTAAATTGTCATTTGTAATAAACGCTGATTTTGAGCAGCTCGCCTCACTTGCTGTTTTCGTACCAGGGTCATCGAAAGGAATCATCCCTGCAATGGGATTCAAGGTTGTGCATAAAGACGACGGCGACGTTTATCGTGACAATGTGCGATTGCTGTGCCATTTCGACAGGTCAACTGGCAACAGTGCTACTTATAATGAAATAGAGCGTAGTCGTGGCTTATCTGCCGATTACTTAGGCGTAAAAGATACTGATTTAGCAGTCAAGTATATTGCCGACGAAGATGCTTTTGAAGGTAGCGTAGTATCAACATCAGGATTGAGCGTAACATTTGGGGATGTTATTCAGCAAACTTCTATCTCCTTTCACATGACGGATGCTGAAAAAAATATATACCGATACAAAAACGAGGTCACGGTTGGTTTCATTAACGATGGTAGTGTTTTAACCAAAACAAGAAACGTTCAAGGCGTAACCAAAACATACACAGAATGGTTTGCGTGGTGGGATGAAATAGAAAAAAGAATCGAAGGTCTTGTATTAGTCAATG
>CAIRCR010000347.1 GCA_903877065.1 uncultured Pseudomonadota bacterium | reverse complement strand
TTTTTCGCCCTAATGTTTGAATTGCTTCGATTAAGGCTGGGTCTGTTAATAATTCGCTCATGTTCGTTCCTCTAAAAAATAGCCGTATATTTTACGGTTTTTAAAATGAACGTTTACACGGAATTATTTACACCCTCTTTTGCAATAGATTCGATAATTCGTCCCATTTGCGGTCTTGCCCAGAATGAACCACTTGTTTTGCTTGTTCTTCCAAATGTTGAAGGATGAGGATTTCTGCCTCAAGTTCTTGAATTGTCTGTGCAGCGGTAGATAGGTCAACAACTGCTTCTTCAAAATCTTCGTAGTCTTCTGCGGCAAGTGCATCTGACGATTCCCAAATGTCCTGAGAAAGAGCAGAAAGATTTAGGTATTTATTTAACAATGAGTCTTCTGCCAACATTTGACCACGTTGACGTAGTTTTTCTTCCTCAACACGACGACTTAATTTTTGACTGCGGCGTTTTAATGATTGGTAAATAGCCTCTGGACTAGATGCCAGTCTGCGTTGCAATGATGTTAAGGCAAATCCAACTGTACCTTTACGTCCTCCATCTTGAAGTTGGTCTGCTCTGTTCATTTCTTCTTTAACGTATTCCGTTACAGCAGAATATAAAGCAGCTTCAAGGTCAGATAGTGTGTAATTAGCGGTTTTTGCACAACGCTCAGGAAATAATGGTGAACCGTCAAATTTAAGCAAATCTTCTTTCACCATTCTTCGCATTAAATCAGTCACATCAACTTTATGCGCTCCATCACGAAATTTTCCATAAAACCGATCTGAATCAAGCAATGACATGAACAACTGAAAATCTTCTTCTTTACCGTTGTGTGGTGTTGCAGTCATGAGTAAAAAATGACGGGTTATCGAACCTAGCAATTCACCAAGTTGAAATCGTTTTGTCTTTTTAACCTTGCTACCAAAATAGCTGGCGGATAATTTGTGTGCCTCGTCAACAATGATTAAATCCCAATGAGATTGCTTCAACTTTTCTTGTAGTTCTTTGCTACGCGAAAGCTGATCAACACGCGCTACCATGAGGTCAATTTCTTCAAATGGATTACCACTTAAAGATTGTTCAACGTGTTCACGGGAAAAAATAGTAAATGTGACACCAAACTTTTCAAATAGTTCGTCTTGCCATTGATCAACAAGACTGCCAGGTGCAACAACTAGCACTCGCCTTGCATCCGCACGCATTAGCAGTTCTCTTATTAGTAACCCTGCCATAATCGTTTTACCAGCACCTGGATCATCGGCTAATACATAACGTAATGGTTGGCGGGGCAGCATCGATTCATAAACCGCAGTTATTTGATGCGGTAGCGGTTCTACGTTGGAAGTATGCACAGCCATCATCGGGTCAAATAGATGTGCTAGGTTGATACGGTAGGCTTCTACTGCAAGTTTAAAATCTTCACCTGGCGCATCAAAAGCCCAAGGGCGACCAGTTTCAGCCAAAAATAAATTTGCTTCATCTGTGCGAAATAACATTCGCTCCAATACTGAACCATCAGATTTTTTGTAATAAACGGTCAACGCATTGTCACCAACGCATTCACTCGATATTACTCTGACGACTTGATTAGGCTCTATGCCTGAAATAACCGCGTCTTTTTTTACATCTTCTAGGTTCATTTAAAATTATGAGTAAATGTTATTTTGAGTTTAATTTCTTTTATTTTTAAGTGTATGCGATTAAAAACTGTAAAGTGTAATAATTTCTTTTAACGTTGCTATTGCGCCATCAACATCTAACATTGCTGAAGCGTAATTTTTAGAGAGCAGCGGTTCTGGCAACAAGTAATCCCATTTTTCTTGTTGTTTATTTGCTGAATCGATTACCAAACTTAGCCCGTCTGGTGGTGCATCAAGTAACCTTTCAAAAATAGAAATTAAATTTTGTGGTGATGTTTTAGCTTTAATGTATAGATCACCATTAACCTGAATGTCGTGTAATTCCAACATCAAACGAATAGTATGTGTAACCCGCGAACCTCGCCAAGTGAATAAAATAACCTCATCATTTCCGAAATCCAAAATTGTTTGTGGATTTTGGTTTAATCCCATCAGCTGAAATTCTTGTCGAGCTTCATTTAGAAATCTGGCTGCTGTTCCATCTAAAAATGGGTATTGCTTTGTACTGAGAAGGATTTGATACATCTCTTGACGCACTTTATCGTCAATAATAAATCCATCGCCACCATCAAACGTTGGCAACATCCCGTCTGGTGCTTTTACCACATCGATGCGTTTGATTTCTGCGTTATCATGTTGAACGTGGCGAACAAGCCAGCGTTTGCCAGCAAAAATAATGCAATCATCGACTTCGACTTTGTAAGTAATTGGTAGTGTTCCGAGCGTTTTGTGTTCATGTACAATGCGATACTTCTCATCATCTTTAAACGAAGCGTAGAATTTATAGTTATTTACCAATTTTTCACCGTCAGAGCCTAGCAACAATAGCCCATCTGGTGTTTGCATTAAAATCTCTTTTTCTTTCCCGCCTAACGCTTTTAAAAGTAAAACAAAATCTTGTTTATCCAGATTATCAAATAAACCACTTGCACATAGAATTTGCCAAGTATTAGCTGCTGTTATGCCTTGATATTGGGCGATGAGCGACAGTAATTGCTGTATGAATGTTGATAAATGCTGGTTTTCGATACGAGGTGGTTCGTACCATCTTTGAAATAACAAGCTAATTTGGGCTATAAATTGAACAGTTCCTTCCCGCAAACGCACCCAAACAGGTGAATCAGCGTCAATTTCATCTTCAATAACATAACCGCGCAAAATTGCGGGTTCTCCTTTGCGACGACCTGAACGCCCTAAGCGTTGACGCAAACTTGCAACCGATGGCGAACAACCTATTTGCCCTACGGTTTTTACATCTCCAATATCAATCCCAAGCTCTAATGTAGTTGTGCAAATTGCAGTAATTGGCTTTTTAGATTTTAAAGCGGCTTCGGTTTCTTCTCTAATTTCCTTGGATAAGCTGCCATGATGCGGGAAAAATTGATTTTCAACGTTTTGATTTTCTGATTGTTCACGCAATTTATCAGCTAAAAACTCTACTTTTTGGCGACTATTTGGAAAAATCAAATTGTTGCTACCCCGTACTTTTTGAAATAAATCCTCTCCAATTAACGGGAACGCATATTCTAGTTCGTCACCTTCATAGCCTTTAACCGAAATTTTTAATTCTCGTGCATCACTTTTGCTTTCGACAATTTCAGCCATATCAAGCGATTTTGGACGTAAAAATTCACCTGCTTTTTTCATATCACCCAGCGTTGCTGATAAAGCAATACGAGGCGTAGTGCGTTTTAAAGCGACATCTAAACGGTGCATTTGTGATTGAAGTTGTTTGCCTCGTTCCGAACCCATAAACGCATGAAGTTCATCTATGACGATATAGCGCAAGTTTTCAAAAATGGTAGAAATTTGATGACCGCGCAACATTAACATTGCTTCAAGTGATTCAGGCGTAATCAGCACCACGCCTTTTTGTGACTGGAGAAACCTTTTCTTTTTCGTCGCGCCAATATCACCATGCCAAGGTGTAACAGGAATTTCCAATTTTTCACAAAGTGGTTCTAAACGTCCGAATTGATCGTTAATCAGAGCTTTTAGCGGACTGATATACAGCACAGAACCGATTCCAGGCTCTTGCAACATTCGCGTGAGGATAGGTAAAAATGCCGCTTCTGTTTTGCCCGAAGCCGTTGCCGCTGCCAGAATAACGTCCCTTTTGCCTTCCAGAATTAACGGAATTGACTGCTCTTGAATATCTTTGAGTTCATCCCAACCAGAATCCCAAATCCAACGTTGAATGCGTTTATCTAACAGGTAAAAACTACTCGATAATGGCTCAGAGTTTGAAGCTGACAAGCTCGTCGTCCTCATCGTGATTTAACAGCGATTCTCCAACATCGTGATTAACTTTAACGTGACCGAGTAGCATTTCCCAATTTGAAGTTGGGTTTTGTTCGAGTGTTGCCAATAAATCTAAAAATTCTTTAATCGTATTGCGTGGCGAACGAAAACTTTCATCACCGATTTGTTTATGGCAATGCCGCATAAATGCTTGTAACGCATCTTCAGGTATCAAATAATCGGCTTCCACTCCGCACGCATAAACATTCAACAAGTTATGCAGCAACACTAAAAACTCGTCTTGTGAAAAGCTCGAAAGGGGAATCACTGCGCCAGTAAAATCGACAAGGTTATTATTTTGGGTAAATTTATTTTCAGCTAAACGTGATTTCAATGCTTCATAACTGTAAAGTCCACGCCGTGTATCGGTCACAAATTCAGGTGTGCCGCCCAAAATAAAACCTAATCCTTCAGTTGTGCCTTGTAACGAATCATTGAGAATTCGCAAAATTTGCTCGTAATTAGCATTTCTGGAATGCGGGTTGGTGATTTTGTACAAATTAACTAATTCATCAAGACAAACCAGCAATCCCGAATAACCTGCCAATCGCACGAAACGCCCCATCAATTTCAATTGGTCATAAAACGACGCATCGCTAATAATTCCACGCACACTCAAAGCCGTTTTTGCTTCAGTTTTGGTGGCAAATTCACCACGCAACCAACGTAGCGCGTCAGCTTTGAGTTGGTCGTTGCCGTTTTCGTAGCCTTGCCAATATGCACCAACAACTGCCGCAAAATCATAACCATTTGTCATTTCGGTGAGATGTTCCAATTTCGCGTGCAACGCTCGACCTTCACTAACACCAGATTCTTTAGCTTCGGTGAGTGTGGAGGTAATAAATTTTTCTAACACACCTGCTAACGCGCCACCTTCAGGTTTTAAACGTGTGGAGAGATTTCGCATCAGTTCAGCATAAAGCGAACGTGCTTGACCGCTACTGGATTGCAACCGTCTGTCGGGGTTCAAATCCGCATGAACCGTGACCAACTTTTTTTCCAATGCCAACGAACGTACCAAACTCAGAAAAAATGTCTTCCCTGCGCCATATTCGCCCGTAATCAAACGAAACGTTGAGCCACCATCGGCAATGCGATCTAAATCTTTTAAAAATTCCTCAATCTCTTTTTTGCGTCCAACTTGAATGTGATGCAAGCCACGACTTGGCACAACGCCACTTCGCAAAGATTGAATAATTGCGTCACGGTCTTTTTGGCGAATTGCTGTCATTTAAAAATGTCCTTGTAAAGTTCTATGTTAATTTCAATTGGGTTGTCACCTTCAATGAAGGCTTCGTCGCAATAATCAAAAAACGCATCGTTGATATGTTCAAGCACACCGTCAATCATCATGCCTTTCATAAGGGTTTGTAATTCATCACGTTCCCATTCGGGGCGTGTTGCCAAAACTTTAACAATTCCAAAATGTACATCGTCTAAATTTAAAACTGATTTTGTTGTTTTCGACACGGATTTTTCAGCATTTGCAGCAACAAGGATTGTTTCGTTTTGCTCATAAATATCATTAAGCATTGCCGATACTTTTTTGGATTCAGCTTTGATGCTGGCAATGTTAGTTGCATTAAATTGAAGCGGTTCGGGAGGAGGGGGGATTTTGAAGCCTGTGGATTGTTGGGAAGATTTTTTGATGCTAATAATAGGGAGCTTATCTTTTGACGTAGCTTTGTCGTGACGTTGCCGTAAATGCGCCAGCAATTTTGTTTTTTCTTCTTCCGTGATTTCGTCTTCGGCTTTCGTTGCTCGCAATCCCGCTTCTTTTAATTGCACTAATAAACGCTCTAAAGGAATCCTGGTCATTTTTGCTAACTGTCGAACGGTTTTTATACTCATAAGCCTATCTTTTGGGAATGAATAGTAAATCTGTGCGTTGCCATAAACTTTAGCCACATCAAAAACTTTTGCATGATGACAAACTTGATCTACATCATAGATTTTTGCCTTATTTCTTTTTTTCATTGCAATATGAACGGCTTCTTCGATTTTTAACTTTATGGGGTAGATGATGTTTTTAGCTGCTGCTTTTTCTAAAATGGCTTGCAGTGTTGAAATTGGTGTATCGGGATTTTCTATGACTTCAAGGACGGTATCGAGCAGAACAGCAATCTCTTTTTCTGTCAGATTTTGAAAATCAAAAGTTGTCGTCATTCCTTTGCCAGAGCGTGTTTTCTGTTGAATATTATATTATCAAATGATACTTTAAGTATTTGAAATTTTACTCAAATACTCGTTAAATAATCTAGCCGCGAGCGTATTTAACGTTACACCTTCTTTGACTGCTTGAATCTTTATATCCCGATGCAGTGAAATGGGTATATCAACATTAAAACGTTGAGTCTTTTCTTTTTCTTGAGGTTCTGAAACTTCTTGTACAGATTCAATCGCCAAATCCTTTTGACTTTTGTTAGAAGGTTTGCCAGCTTGTAATGCCATTATAAAAACTCCTTTAACTCTTGCATGATTGCTTTTATTTCAGTAGCAGCTTCAGTTGCTGCTTCAACATCTAAAACTGTTGAACCAATCGCCGCGCTTTGTGGATAAACAACTCGTTGCGAAGTAAAACTCTTGAAAACTGGAAGACCATAGCCTTCTAATGCTTCGCCAATTTCTTTACTTAATTTTGTATTTTTGATTACTCGTGAAATAACAAAAGCAGCTTTTGGTTTTCCATCGGTAACTTCTTGACGAGCTTTAATGATTTCTACTAAATCGTCACAAGCCCAAATGTCGTACGGCGATGGTTGCACTGGAATAAGAATGACATCTGCACATTTGATAGCAGCAACAGCTAATTCAGCTATTTGTGGCGCACCATCAATAATTAAAAAATCACGATTTTCGATGAGTGCTTGAATGTCTTTAGCTAATGTCGGTCTATCTAATCCAACTACTGGCAATAAACCAGCATCACTTGCTGCATTCCAGTCCCTTGAACTGCCTTGAGGATCGGAATCAACTAACAAAACTTGGTTCCCATTAAGTTGCAAAGCACGAGCAAGGTTAGTCGCAAGTGTCGTTTTTCCTGCCCCACCTTTCTGATTTAAGATTGCAATAATTTTACTCATTTACACTTACCTTCTTATATGTACTTATATTTTTGAAGTATAGTGTAAATGATATACCGAAGCAATAAGTAACTATTCATAAACACAATCTTTGAATCACCCGCTTCACTTGTAACGCTTGCCATTGTTGACTACCATTCGGCGTAGGCAATCCCAATGCGGTTAAGGTTTGAGCAATCTTGTAACAAGTGTCACCGTGACGGTAATAATCCATCACCACCTTTTCATATTTAGCATTCCGTATCACCGCATTAGTTTTAGTGGTCTCAATAGCTTTCTGTCTGTTTGCAACCGTCAGTGTTTTCAAATTCCCCAATGATTCACCTCTAGCACGTTTGGCTGATAATGCCGCTTTAGTACGCTGTGAAATTAACGAACGTTCTTTTTCAGCCAGTGATGCGTAGATGTGTAGTTGAAACGGGTC
>CAIRCR010000346.1 GCA_903877065.1 uncultured Pseudomonadota bacterium | reverse complement strand
GTGCCAAGGTTTTGTCACGCTGATAAGCTGAATTTGCCAATTTCAACGCGGCGAGAGCTTTCAAATAATTACTTTGCAGTGTTAATAAGTCAGGGCTATCAATTTGGGCTAACACATCACCTTTTTTTATTTCGTCGCCCAGCGCGGCATTAAGTTGATTGATAACACCAGCTTGCGATGCGCTGACAACGTATTCGTTATTAGGTGGAATTAAAACTGTTGCAGGTGCTGATAAAACGGGAATTTGTGCAACGGGTGTGAGTTTGCCTTGCACAATACCTAAATTTTCGATGTGTTGAGCGGTTAATTGCACCGTTTGTTCAGCGGCGAAAATCGATGAATTTAACACCGTAATAATTAACAAAAATAAAAAACGTTTCATGGCAAAATCCCCACCGTTTGATTGTAAATAGCAAAATCACGTTGCAGCGTTATCGCACGTTCTTTGGCGGTTAAAACAGCAAGTTGAGCTTGCGATTGAATTTTTAACAAGTCGATTAAATCAATTTCACCCACTGAAAAACTGAGTTGCGTCATTTTCAAATTTTTTTCCACAATCGCTTTTAATTCATTTGCTGTCACTAATTCGGATTGATCAATTTGTAGAGCGTGTTCGGCTTCGTGATGATTTTGCTCTAAATCACGAAAAAGTTGGTCACGTTGAGAGCGTAATTTATTTAATTCCACATTGAGAGCAGCACGTTCTGGCAACGCATGAACTTCGCCGCCAAAAGGCACGTTCACAGCAATGTTATAACTTTCTGTTTGATTACTGCGCTGTTCATTACCGCTTGGACGATCGCTATTCACGCCTAACACAATGTTGGTTTGCCCCGAACCCACCAATTCAAGCGCGTTTAACTCGGCTTGTTTGCGTTCGATTTGCGAATTTATCGCTTGCAATGCGGGATGTGTTTGCTCAATTTCTTTTTGTACGCTTAACGATTCTTGGTAATTGGCAGGTATTTTTGTTAATTGCGTAATTGAGCTGTAACGCTTGCGAGCGTGCATCACTTCAGCTTCTGCGAGTGTTAACACGGAGCGTTTTTGCAGCACTTCAGTTTGCGCTAAAAGTTCATCGGTTTGTGCTAAATCACCCGATTTCACACGACTTTTTACATTTTGAAAGAGTTGCTCTGCGACGGTTAATTCTGTTTGAGCTTGTTGTTGTCGCAATTCTTGCAAAGAAATATCCCACAATGCCGCACGAATCAAACCCGCAACGCGCCATTTTGTTTCGGCAACTTGCATAGCACTATCAACTTGTGCCTTGTCTGCAATCCGTTGATTTGCGTCACGTTGCCCTAAATTCCACAAAGGAATTTGCACTGTTCCATCGAGATAATGAAGCGTTCCGCTGCTTGCTTCTTGATAACGAAAACCTGCGGTTGATGCACCAGATGTCCAACTATTTCCACGTTGTCTGAGTGCATTGACTTCATTTTCTAAAGCATTTAGCCATTGCGAATCAGGGAACTTTTCGAGTGTTGAATCGACAAGTTGCGACAGTGAAAGTTGTGAATCAACAATCATTGGATCGTGATGTTCAACTCGTGGAACATTTTCTGCAAAACAAAACAGTGGCGTAAAAAACAGCGAAATGACGCTGATACGCAAAAGCGGTGAAAAAAACATAATTGGGAAAACTCCACGTTATTACATTAAAAATTGTAGGAATCATAACATTATTGAGTGACCAAATAGTGACTAAAATGTTGGTTTAAAACGTTGTGGACGGGCGAATGTTGCGTAAAAAAACGAATCCTTTTATACTTTGCCGCAGCTTGGAGTTAGCAAGCGCAATGTCAATAATAAAAACTTTCAGAGGTCACGATTATGAAATGGGAAACACCACGTTACACAGATTTACGTTTCGGTTTTGAAGTTACAATGTACATTTACAATCGTTAATTCATAACGATTCAAAATTAAAGAAAAGGGGCAAATCGCCCCTTTTTTTTCGAGTTTAATTTTAAAACAGGGTTGGACAATGAAAATTAGAGTTTTAGGTTCAGGTGCAGGCGGTGGTTTTCCACAATGGAATTGTAATTGCCATAATTGTCATCGCATTCGACGTGGTGAAATGAATGGTTCAGCACGAACACAATCGTCAATTGCCGTGAGTACAGACGATAAAAATTGGTTGTTATTCAATGCTTCGCCCGATATTCGCGCTCAATTAGAAGCCTTCCCCGCAATTCAGCCACAAAATGGTATTCGTGACACGGGCATCAAAGCGATTATGTTAATTGACAGTCAAATCGATCACACAACGGGATTATTGATGTTACGCGAAGGCAAGCCACTTGATATTTACTGCACACAAATGGTGAAGCAAGATTTAACAACAGGTTTTCCATTATTTACGATGCTCAAAGATTACTGCACCGTGAATCATCACGATATTCCTGTTGATGGCAGCAGTTTTGAAATTCCCGCGATTACGGATTTACGTTTTTACACGCAAGCCTTGAAAAGCAAAGCCCCGCCCTATTCTCCTCATCGTCACGATCCGCACGAAGGTGACAATATTGGCGTGATTATTGAACAAATTTCAACAGGAAAAAAAGTATTTTATTCACCTGGTCTGGGAGAAATTGAACCGCACGTTATGGACGTGCTACAAAGTGTCGATTGTTTGTTGGTTGACGGTACTTTTTGGACTGATGATGAAATGGTGGCGCAAGGCATTAGTCATAAAAAAGCGCGTGAAATTGGGCATTTGCCACAATCTGGTGCGGGTGGCATGATTGAAGTTTTGAATAAAGTAAGCAAAGCACGAAAAATTTTAATTCATATCAACAACACAAATCCGATTTTAGATAATGATTCACCTGAAAGAAAAATGCTTGATTCGGCGGGAATTGAAGTCGCTTTTGACGGGTTAGAAATTGATTTGTAAGAAAATGAACTTATCACAAAAGAAAGTTGATTGTTTTGTGTGACAAAATACAGTTATGAAACATTTATCTAAATCCAAACTTTCGAGAACACCAAAATGACAATAAATTTTGAAGATACTGAACAGGTCGCGGCATTAACGTCCTCACAAGTTGCGGCAATTCGTTCAAGTGATATACCCGTTGATGCTATTTCAGAAATTAACCTACACGCTGTGTCTGCATTACCGATTGATAAACTCAGTACGGCGCAATTTGATGCACTGACGACCGAACAAGAATCTGTATTAACCTATTCACAAGTTGCAAAAATCACAGCAACACAATTGAAAGTAATGAGTAGTGATATGCTTACGGCAATCAACCCACGTTCAATTTCGGGATTAGATCTCAAATACTTACCTTTGGATACCTTCGCGGAATTGTTGCCCGAACAAGTTACAGGTTTAACTACAGTACAAATTGCTTCGTTAACTGCATTACAAATTCCTGTGTTAAGAGATATTCAAATCGCTGAATTTAGCGCGTTGCAAATTGCCGCACTCAAACCTACACAGCTCAATTTATTGCCCGTTGAAAATATTTCTGCAATTGACTTAAATGCGTTGAGTGGTTTTACTTCTAAAAATATAGGCAACTTAACAACAGATCAGGTGCATGGTTTTACGAGCGAACAAGTTGCCCGATTTAACGCTTCACAAATTACGGGATTGAAATCCACACAAGTTGCGTCACTAACCGAAGATGCTATTCAGGCATTATCGCCTGCCGCAATCAATGCGTTTAGCAAAAATAATCTCGCGGGTTTGTCCGTTCAATTATTGAGCAGTGTACAAATAGATTCACTCACACCAGTACAAATTTCACTGTTAAACACCACGCAAATTAAATCCTTAACGGCAGATCAAACACAATCTTTTTCATCCGCGCAAGTTAGCGCATTGAAAAATACACAATTACCATACTTAGAAAATGATGCCATCACTGCGTTGCCCGTTGATGCTATAAAAGGCTTCACCATAAAAAATATCGGTAATTTAACCTCTCAGCAAATTAGCTCGTTAACAGGAGAGCAAATTTCACAATTAACATCAATGCAAGCTGGCGCATTAACTTCAACACAAGTAATCGCTCTAGGGAATGCTGATTTATTAGGTGAATTATCAGCATCAGCTCTACGCGGATTAGTCAAAACTGTGGCACAAATCGATATAACGGACTTAATACCTTTTCAAGTGATGGGATTAACAACAAAACAAATTGCATCGTTAACAACAAGTCAACTAGCAATGTTAAGTTCAGAAAACGCAAGTGTGTTACAAATTGCACAGGTCGCGGCACTAAGTTCAACTCAAGTCGCGGCATTAGCTGAAAGTGCATTAGCAGCACTAAATCCTTTGACAATGGTGAATTTAAATCCTAAAGGTTTATCTGTTTCACAGATCAATGCGTTGTTGCCTGCACAATTTGCCAAAATGCAATCAACACAAATAGTCGCGTTATCAACAACACAAGTCGAAGCATTAACTAGCTCGCAATTTAACGAACTAAACGCGATAGCATTGAAAGGCTTAGGCACGGACGATATTCCCAAATTAAATTCAAATTCACTCGTTCCGTCTATAACGACGACACAATTATCACAACTCACAACTAAACAGTTGGAAGCCTTTACAACCGAACAAGTGGACAGCATGACAGATGCTCACTACGCATGGCTGGTGAGCAAACAATACAGCGTATTAAGTCAAGGTTCACAAGGTATTGAAACTTCATTAACTGTCACGTCACCAAGCAGTACCGCAACATTGATTATTGGTGCGATAGGTAATCAAACGATTACGGGAAGTTCTGGCAATGACACCATATACGGTGTTGATAACGATGACAGCATTATTGGGGGGGCGGGTGATGATTATATCGACGGCGGTACGGGAAGCGATGTACTCAGTGGCGGGAGTGGTAGCGACATACTAATTGGCGGCACAGGTGTTGATAAATTATTCGGTGGCAGTGGCAATGACACGTTTGTTGTGGCTGATGATTCAGTTATTGGCAATGTAGATTGGGTTGTGGGAACATTTGATGGCAGTTCAGCTGACAAAATTGACACTTCAGCAATCGTCGGGGCAGTGATTGCGATACAATCGACAGGCTTGCCTTCTTCGTTATTAAACACAGTGAATTTAAATACGTTACTCACTTCTGTGCTGACAAACAAATTTGTCATGTTAACTATAAAAGCCGCAATTTTGACGACTACGGATACGGATATGAAAACGTTTATAGCTATTGACAGTGACGCTTCGGGAACATTTACCGCAACAGATTATTTAATCGACATCACTGGTTCAACGTTAACTAGTGTCACGACTAGCACATTCATCTAACAACGCATCCTCCCCTTTTTAAAAGGGGCTGGGGGAATTTTGCAATATCACGACTTACGCGATTTTATTCACCAGCTTGAAAAAAAAGGTGAACTCAAGCGCACCAATTATCAAGCTGACCCGTATTTGGAAATCACTGAAATTTGTGATCGAACCTTAAAAGCACAAGGGCAAGCATTACTTTTTGAACGACCCAAAGGTTATAACGTACCGTTACTTGGTAATTTATTTGGTACATCGCACCGCGTGGCAATGGGAATGGGCGCAGATTCTGTGACAGCTTTGCGCGAAATCGGGCATTTACTCGCGTATTTGAAAGAACCCGAACCACCAAAAGGTTTTCGTGACGCAATGGAAAAAATTCCCGTTTTCAAACAAGTGTTGAATATGTCGCCCAAAATGGTGAAAAATCCGCCTTGCCAAGAAAACGTATTGCGTGGTGAAGAAATTGATTTGTCGCGTTATCCAATTCAACATTGTTGGCCAGACGATGTTGCCCCCTTGATTACTTGGGCGTTAGTGGTTACAAAAGGACCAAATAAAGAGCGACAAAATCTGGGTGTTTATCGTCAACAAGTTATCGGCAAAAATAAAACGATTATGCGTTGGCTCGCGCATCGTGGTGGCGCGTTGGATTTTAAAGAATGGCAAGATGTTTATCCGAATGAACCTTTTCCCGTGACAGTGGTTTTGGGCGCAGACCCTGCGACAATTTTAGCGGCAGTTACGCCTGTTCCAGATTCACTTTCAGAATTTGCCTTTGCTGGTTTATTGCGAGGCAGTAAAACCGAATTGGCGAATTGTTTGAGTAATAATTTACAAGTTCCCGCCAGTGCAGAAATCGTTTTAGAAGGATTTATTTATCCAAACGAAACCGCACCCGAAGGACCTTTTGGCGATCACACGGGGTATTACAACGAGGTCAGTGAATTTCCTGTTTTTACCATTGAAACTATCACCGAGCGCAATAATCCAATTTATCACAGCACTTACACAGGCAGACCGCCTGACGAACCCGCAATTTTAGGCGTTGCGTTAAATGAAGTTTTTATTCCGATTTTACAAAAACAATTCCCTGAAATTATAGATTTTTATTTGCCACCCGAAGGTTGTTCGTATCGAATGGCAGTGATTTCTATAAAAAAACAATATGCAGGTCATGCCAAGCGGGTCATGCTTGGAACGTGGTCATATTTGCGGCAATTTATGTACACGAAATTTGTGATTGTTGTCGATGACGATATTAACGTGCGTGATTGGCAAGACGTGATTTGGGCGATTACCACGCGAATGGATCCTGCACGAGATTTGACCATTTTAGAAAATACCCCGATTGATTATTTGGATTTTGCGTCACCTGTTTCGGGTTTAGGTTCAAAAGTCGGTTTCGATGCAACAAACAAATGGGCGGGTGAAACGAATCGAGAATGGGGCAAAACGATTACGATGTCACCCGATATTATTCAGCGTGTGAATGAAATTTGGGGAAAGTTGTAATTCAAGCGTAAAACCGACAAACCTTAAACGTGCAAAAAAGGTATAATTTTCAGCTATTGCCACTTTTAAAATTAGAAAAATATGAATTATTCTATAGAAACAAACTCACTTGAAGCATTGAAATCTGATTGTTTGATTGTTGGGGTTTATAACAATCAACAACTAAGTCCAGCCGCTCACGTTTTAAATCAACACACAAACGATTTACTTTCGACCATTATGGTGCGTGGCGATATTGCTGGAAAACTTAATGACACGTTGTTTTTAAACGTGATTCCAAACTGTTCCGTTGAACGTATTTTATTGGTGGGTTTAGGTGAACAAAAACCACTGACTACAAAAAATTATCGTAAAGCTCTGACTGTTGCAATTAACGCGGTAAAAAAATTACGCTTAAAATCAATTGCAGTGAGTTTAACTGAGTGCGACGTTGAAAATGCCGATTTAACATGGAAAACTCGCCAAATCGTTGAGGTTTTTGATGATGCGATTTATCAATTTACCGTGTGCAAAACAAAGTCCGCCGACGAAATAACGTTAGCAAACGTCGTGATTACCGTAGCCACTCATCAAGCCAATCACGCAAAGATTGGGTTGGCACAAGGTCAAGCGATTGCCGCGGGTGTCAATTTAACGAAACATCTCGCCGATTTACCAGCCAACATTTGCACGCCAACGTATTTAGCACAACAAGCCTTAACAATGGCGGGGGAATTCGATGCCATCGACGCGACTATTTTAGAAGTTTCAGATATGGAACAGCTGGGAATGGGTTCATTTTTAGCTGTAGCACGGGGCAGTCGTCAACCTGCCAAATTGATTACACTCGAATATCACGGCGGCGATAAAAACAGCAAACCCATCGTGTTAATTGGCAAAGGGCTGACGTTTGACGCGGGCGGTATTTCACTCAAACAAGCCGCTGGCATGGATGAAATGAAATACGATATGTGTGGTGGAGCGGCGGTTTTAGGGACATTACACGCGGCAGCACAATTAAAATTACCACTCAATATCGTAGGTTTAATTCCAGCTTCTGAAAATATGCCTGACGGTTACGCGAATAAACCAGGTGATATTTTGACAAGTATGTCTGGCAAAACGATTGAAGTATTAAACACCGATGCCGAAGGACGTTTGATTTTGTGTGATACGCTCACTTACGCGCAACGTTTTCAACCCGAAGTTGTCATTGACTTAGCAACATTAACGGGCGCAGTTTTAGTCGCGTTAGGGCGTATTCCAAGTGGGTTATTGGGCAATGATGACGTGCTTTGTAACGATTTAATCAAAGCAAGTGAAATTGCAAATGACAGCGTTTGGCGTTTACCGCTTTGGGAAGAATATCAAGAGCAATTGAAGTCAAATTTTGCTGATTTAGCCAACATCGGCGGCAAAGATGCAGGAACAATTACTGCGGCGTGTTTTTTAGCAAATTTTGCTGAAAATTTCCGTTGGGCGCATTTAGATATTGCTGGCACAGCATGGCGCACGGGTTCTGCGAAAGGTGCAACAGGTCGCCCTGTACCGTTATTAACGCAATACTTATTAAATCGCGCCAACAATGCCGAACATTAGTTTTTATATTTTAAAAAGCGAATCGATTTATGACCGATATTTGTTTGCGTGTAAGTTAATTGAAAAAGCCTATCGTGGCGGACAATTTTGTTACGTTCTGCTCGATTCAATCGAGCAGTGCCAACGCTTAGAGGATATGTTGTGGACATTTCGAGCAGGTAGTTTTATTCCACACCAAATTTTCACTGGAACACCACCTGAAATTACGTCACAAGTGTTGATCGGAACACAAAATGCGCCGCAAGGTTGGTTTGAATGCGTTGTTGTGTTGTCAACGAAACCGCCACAAACATGGCAACAAGCGACGCGAATTTTGGAAATTTTAGATAACAGCGAAGAAACTAAAATAGCGGGTCGGGAACGTTACAAGACTTATAAACAAACGGGCGTGGAAGTGGTGACGCATAAAATGTAAAAAGAGCTGAAATTAAATAGCGTCTATTTTTTCCAACACGTTTAAACAATGACCAGCAACTGTTACTTTGCGCCATTCATGAATCAAAACACCTTCTTTATTGATTAAAAACGTACTTCGTTCAATACCTATAGCTTTTTTGCCGTACATATTTTTCATTTTCAATACGTCAAATAATTGGCAGAGTGTTTCGTCGCTATCCGAAATTAAATCAAAAGGCAGCTGTTGTTTGCATTTGAAGTTGTTGTGTGATTTCAAACTGTCGCGTGATACGCCAAAAATAGCTGTGTTTAACGCTACAAATTGTGCGTAATTATCTCGAAAATCTTGTGCTTCTTGCGTGCAACCTGGCGTACTGTCTTTTGGATAAAAATATAAAACTACATTTTTTCCAATATAATCAATTAGCTGAATGGTTTTATCATCGGTTGTAACGGCGATGAAATTAGGTACGATTTTATCAATTGCAATTAAATTTATCATTGTGAGTTAGTTCCGAAAAGGTTCAAACATAAGATCCGCATTTAATCCATCACAGACATACATCAATTCGTCACGCAATTGAAACAGCGACGCACTTTGTGGAATTGAAATGATTAAACGAGTGGAAAATAATTGAGCGTCTAAATACGGTGCGGGATAACGACGACCACTAATTTCTTCAACATCAACATCTTTATCACTTAAAAACAACATGATTTTACTTAACAAATCACTATTTTCTAATCCAACAATTTCAATAATATAGGGCATTGAATCGTTATTTTGTCGCTTTTTTTCAATGCGTGTGCAGTTAATTTTAAGTTGTAATTTTTTTTCTGTGGCATGTAACGTGCTTTCATATTTAGCAAGTTGATTCCAATTACCTTCAACCAGTAAATACGCACAATGTAATTCACTAAAATGAGACGATTTAATATCTACAATGCGACATCCGCAAGACACCGTTGAAAGTATCAGTTCAGAAATAGCATCAGATGGACTGTCGCTTAAAATGGTAATGGCAAGTTGCATGACGGTGATTTCTCAGAGAAGTTTTTTTGGAATTCGACGTTAAATGAACGAAAATTTACACCTGTTTACGTTAACAGGCGTTAATAGCATAACAAAACGAGCCGAATGCAGCGTAATATCTTTTTAAACTTAACGGTCTTTCTCTTTCTTTATCATCTAGTGTAACTATGACGAACTCAGCCAAAAAACCAGCAAAAGCAAAATCACGCGATAACCTAGATTTGGATTTAGATGCTCGCTTGGATCAAGCCTCATCAACGCTACCGTTAGATGTAAAAGACGAACCAGTAGCAGGCGGCGACGAACTCGATCAAATTTTAGCGCAAGCTAAAAAGGAAATCGATGCAACGTTACCTAAACCATCACCTGTTGAGACACAGTTAAATGCGTCACAAGAATTGGAAAATAACGTCGATTTAGACGACGATTTGCTAATTGGGGATGATATCGTTGAATTAACGGTCGAAGATTTGCGGGCTTTAGAAGAGTTAGAAAATGTTCGTTCAATTAAGTCCGATTCAATGACTTCTCTTGAATCTCAATTAGCGGCAGCAATGGATTCTTCTTCTGTTCCTAATGATGATTTAGACGGTTTATTGGGTGGGTCTGGCTTCGATTTAGATTCGTTGTTAGGTGAAGCGGCGAGTGATCAATTGTCAGTAAAATCAGACGACGATTCATTGATGGCGGCAGTGGATGAATTGTTAAATTTAGGGGTTTCTGGTGACCTAGAACCTGAAATTGAAGCCGTCGCTGAAATTGAAGCCATCGCCGAAGTTGAACCTGAAATTGAAGCCGTCGCCGAAGTTGAACCTGAAATTGAAGCCGTCGCCGAAGTTGAACCTGAAATTGAAGCCGTCGCCGAAATTGAGCCTGAAATTATTATTGAAGAACTAGAATCTGAAGAAACTAAATTAGAAGAAAATGCAGAATTAACCGTTGAACCTGAAGCTGCCTTGGATGATTTGGTTGACACGATACCTTTTGATGACGTTTTAAGTGCAAATTCTGAAATCAACAATTTGCAAGAAGAATTTAATGACTTAGGCGATGTTGCCGATACTGATGTACCCCTTGTGGAAATGTCTGCGTCCATCGAATCATTTAATGATGATTTGGACGAAATGCAACAATTAGAAGGTTTAAATGACGCTATGGAAAACAAAAATGATACTACTGCTGCTGGTTTTGATTTACTCGATGACAATGCAGTTGAAAAAGAAAGTGCTGTACCTGTCGCGGAAACCGAAGACGACTGGATGAAACAGCTGGACGGATTAGATGAAAACGTTGCACCAGTTAATTTAGAAATGTCTGCCGACGAAGATGACTGGATGAAACAACTGGAAGGCTTGGATGAAGCAGAAGCTACGCCTCCTGTAAGTTTAGAAAAAGCTGTTGACACTGAAACATCTGAATCTGCCGACGGCGATGACTGGATGAAGCAATTGGAAGATTTAGATGAAACTGAAACAGCTACTCCCGTGAATTTAGAAAAAGCTGTTGATAGTGAAACACCTGACTCTGCTGGTGACGATGAATGGGCGCAGCAATTAGAAGACTTAGATGAAGCAAAAACTGAAGCCGTAACCGAAGATTCTGAATGGGGAGATCAACTCGAAAATCACGACGAAGATACTGCCAAAATGTTAATGGATGCGAGTCACGGTCAAGATACAGACGAAGACGAAGTCATTCCAAAACGTGATTTCAATATCGCCGATGAAGACACAGCGCAAAATCCAAGTCACGTGGGTTTGATTGACGAAGACGCGCTAGTTACAAAAGCAGCCGCTTTGGCAGTCAGTCAAGTTAAAGACGATCAGCAACACGCGATGTCACAATTACGCGCTGACCAAGACAGCATTGAAAGCAAAAATAGAAAACAATTTGCCGATGCAGAAGGCAAAAGAAAGAAAACCGCCGTATTTAGCTACATCGCGCTCGGTGTCGGCGTTATCGGTTTGCTTGGTAGTGCGGGAGTGGGGTGGTTGTCTTATAGCACGAAAAACGAAACAGAAACGTTAAAAGAATCTGTCGTTGCATTGGATGAAAAAATCACTATTTTCCTCGATAAAAATCCAGAAAAAGAAATAGAGAATTTAAAAACATCCGTTGAAAAATTGAATCAAAAAGTGGAAAAATTAGCAGCTGCACAAGTTGTCGTGCCACCTGCTGAAACGGTTGCAATTGAAACTGTAAATGGAAAAACAACTCCAACAGTAACACCTAAAAACAGCTCTACGGTGGATTTGTTAAACGGAACTGCCCCACCACTTGATACGCTGGTGCCGCCTATTGATATTTCACCTGCACATCCAACTGGTGAAACACCACACGCACCAATGAAAGCCGTTGAACCCGTTAAATTAACGAATACGACCAAAGTAAAAGCACCCGACAATACAAAACAAATTGAAGCAGCGAAAGCCGCCGCGAAAGCTGAAGCTGATTTATTGGCGCAAAAAATAGATAAAGCAAATGCGGTGGCAAAAGAAGCATCGGACAAAACGACAAAGTCTAAAACCGAAGAACTTCGTAAATCTTTAATGCAAAGCAAAGCGGATCGTTACAGTGGTCGTACAACTCGTGGTATGGCTAACGCGGGTAAAGATACCGATGTCACAAAGACAAAAGTTGAAGCGAAAAATGTGATTGCACCAAATGTTATTGCGCCAAAAGAAGTTTTAAATACCGCAGTCAAACCACAAAAACCTGTTCCTGCAGGTAAATATTCGGTGAATGTAATTTCCTACCAACAAGAATGGTTTGCTCAAAGTAAAGCGGCAGAATTAAAACAAAAAGGGATTCCTGTTGAAGTTGTACCCGTTGATGCGAATAATCCTTCGACAAAATTCCGTCTAAAAGTTGGTGGTTTTAAAAATAAAACTGAAGCCAATGCTTATGCGGAAAAAATTAAAAACTCTAATGGTGTCAATGAACCATGGGTTGGCGTAAGCGAATAAATCATCCGTACAAATCAATGCAGGTAATCAATTTTTATGTTGCCAGAAGAACAAGTGTCAATGGCTCTCAATATATGATTGATTTTAAAAACCCGCATTGGTTTGCTCGAACTATTTTTTGCTCGGACTATCGCGGATGTACTACTTTCGAACTAATCTCACAAAGTAATCTTCAAATTTAGCGGAAGGCGAGTAACTGTTTGAATCAATACCTACACCCGATGCGCTGCTGCTATCATCAACTACAGACGACGCAGACCAGTATATATCTTGATTGTTTTGAAAATAAGTTGTGTTTATGAATGGCTCAACAGGTGAGCCTGTGCAGATAGAACCACCATCGGCACTGAGCGTTTTTGTATATTTACCATCTGAGCAATAAACAAGACCCGTAAGTTCTGTTTGAGTAGGTAATCGCCACTCACTTGATCCACATAATTTTTGTTTATTTACAGCCGTGACAAAACCATCAGCATTTGTGTTATCGCCATATTTACCTTTGTATTTCGTTTCACACTTTGTCCAATCACATTTTGGATAATCCACTGTGTAGTTAGTGTAAGTTTTATTCATGTCGCGCAAACCTTTGTCAGTGGTTTTAATTTCCCAAGTCAAGCCCGTTTTATTATCTTTGGTACACGCCCAATCTTTTGGATTTGAACCAAGAACAGCACTTTCTGGAAGTTCTGAACCATCGTTAGCAATTTTTGTGTAAGGCGTTGTTGCATTTGTCGCCCCTGAAGCTGAAGCTGAAGCCGTGCCGACAGAAAATGAACGTATTTCACCTGTTTTGCTTTGACTTTTATCTTTTGCATTGATGGCTTGAACTTGCCAAAAATAACTGCCGTTTGCTTTGAGCATTGCATTCGTTGCGGTTAGATTATAAGACTCAGATGCTACGTTGAAGGCTGAACAGGTTTTTGCATCTAAACATTTGAATTTGTTTGCGTCGTAATTAGCAAAGCTATTATCACTGGAAAAAACTATCCAGTATTTTGCACCTGTCACTTTTTGCCAAGTAAATTTTACCGCTTTTTTGAGTGGTAAATTTGCCGCATTTTGAGGTGTTAACAGTTGAGGTGCCGCTAAATCAGCTTGAGCAGATCCCGCAAAAGCGAGTAGTAAACTTGTTGTTAAAAGTAGTTTTTTCATGTTTTAAAATCTCCAATTATTGAATATCAAAATAACAGTGGTAAAACCGCCATCATATTCTTATTGCTGACGAAAAAATCAGCGTATTCACGCACAACTTTTCGATTGACAACACCACCAAAACCAATGACTTTTGCCCCCGTTTGTTGGGCTTCTAAATCAGTTTTACCGTCGCCAATCATGACTAAATTTGTCGATTGTAATGATTTTACAACCGTCGCCTTTCCGCCATTTTTTACTAACGGTGATTTTGTTTCATAACCTAAATAATCACCGTTTTCAGAAAAATAAACATCAACCGCATGAACATTTTCTTCGAGAACATTTAACAATTTTGCGAGCGGTAAAATGGCGGGTCGCAAACCACCGCTGATAATGTGAACGGTTTTATGGTGCTTTGCGAGTGCAGCGAAAACGTCCTCAACACCATCAACTAATTCAGAAATATACAAATCAGCCAGCCATTCAATCGCGTCACGATTTGGTTTAATCAGTTCCAATCGCTTGCCGTAAATTGCCTCTAAAGCAATTTCGCCATTCATTGACGCGTTGGTGAGTTTAGCGAGTTCTGCTCCTAAACCTACATGACGCGCCAATTCGTCAATACCTTCGATTTTACTCAACGTACTGTCGCAATCAAAGCAGACGATGTCGAAACTCATAATGTGATTTGCGTTGCTTGATGAATCGCTGTAATTGCGTTGATTTGTGCCAATAAATCCGCACTCAACGGTTCAGAAATTCCAACCACCGCCATTGCTTGTGCTTGATCGTTTGCAATGCCGACCTGCATTCTGGAAATGTTAATTGACGCATTACTTAAAATTGTACTGATTGCTGAAATTACACCTGGTTTATCATCGTGATGCGTCACAAGTAATGTGCCTTCTGGCACAACTTCAATGTCCATGTCGTTAATTGAAACTAAACGTGGTAAACGCCCTCCCAATAAAACACCAGATAACGTAATTGTGCTGTTTGCAGCGTAACCCGTTAATTTGATAAGCGACAAATAATCTTGCGGCTCTTGAGAGACGGATTCAACCAAAGCCAAACCTTGACGTTTTGCGATATTTTCAGCATTAACACGATTTACAGGGTGTTGATAGTGTCCACTCAAAACACCAACTAATGCCGCAACAGAAACTGGACGTTGTGAAACTTCTGCTGCTTTGCCAAATAACGCGACTTCTAATTTGGTCAATGGTTGCGAGCTTAAACCCGCTAAAACTTTACCTAATTGCGTAGCAAGATTTATATAATCGTTGGATTTTTTCAATTCGTCCGCAGAAATTCGTGGCAAATTCAACGCGTTCACCGCTTCACCTGTGCGTAAAAAAATGACAGCTTGTTGAGCAATTTCAACGCTGACAGCAAGTTGCGCTTCATTAGTTGACGCGCCTAAATGTGGTGTAAAAACGATATTTTCTAACTCTAAAAGTGGTGAATTTACAGGCGGTTCATTTTCGTAAACATCCAATGCCACGCCAGCAATTTTTTTGTCTTTTAACGCATCGTAAAGTGCTGCTTCATCAATCAATCCACCACGAGCGCAGTTAATTAGCATTGCCGTTGATTTCATTTTTTCAAGTTGAGCCGCACCTATGATGTTTTTGGTTTTTTCAATTAACGGACAATGCAAAGTCACATAATCAGAACGTAAAATTAAATCGTCTAAACTGACGCATTCAACGCCTAAATCAGCATAAATTTCTGGTGAAACAAATGGATCGAATGCAATCACTTTCATTTGTAAACCGATTGCACGTTGTGAAACTAAACGTCCAATCGTGCCAAATCCTACGATGCCCAACGTTTTACGCGCGACTTCGCTCCCCGTTAATTTCGAGCGTTCCCACAACCCGCTACGAACGGATTTGTCGGCTGCTGGCAAATGGCGGCTCAGTGACATCATGTGTGCAATGGCGAGTTCAGCGGTTGTGATTGCGTTTGCATCAGGTGTATTCATAACAATGACACCCATTTCCGTCGCGGCTGGAATATCGACATTATCAACACCAATTCCAGCGCGTCCGATGAGTTTTAAATTTTTTGCGGCTTGCAAAACTTTTGGTGTAACGACGGTATCACTACGAATCAATAGCGCGTCAAAATCACCAATTTTTGCACACAATTCATCTTCACTTAATCCAACTTCAAAATGAATTTCGATGTCGGCTTGTTCTTTTAGATAATTCACGCCGTCATTGGCGAGTTTGTCTGAAATAAAAATTTTTTTCATAACATTTTGGAGTGTTTAGTTTTAAAAATGAACCATTAAGGGCGATGATAGCCACTTGAAACTGGTGGTTTTACATCGGGTTTTGGAGGTGGTTTCACAACTGGTTTTACGGTTTTGGTTTTTGTTGAAACAGCTTTAATTGCTTTGGCTTTTGTCGAAATAGCTGGTTTTTTTGTCGCCATTGCTTTGGGAATTTTTACAAATTTGGGCGTTTTTGTAGTCGTGTTTGCAACATTAGAAATCGCTTTAATTGGCGGCGGGGCAATTTTTGTGATTTCAGGTTCTCGCAATGCTAACGCTTCTTTTGCGGCTTCTTCGGGTGAAATTACACGCTCATAAATGGCGGTGGGATTACCGTTTTGTTTTTCTAAGGCATCTTTTAAAGCTGCTTGATCAAATTCGGGTAATTCGTAGTTGTTGGCTTTTTGAATTAACGCCAACGTACTTGCCAAACGTTGATCTAACGTGGTTTCTTCGCCTTCCAAATCGGGATGTGATTCAACGTACAAAATGTTATCAAGCCAACCCACTTTAATTGGTTGTTTGACAATATAAACGGGCGTACCTTCATCAACTAAATGATAAAGTTGGTCAATATCTTCGGGATACATTCGGACGCAACCGTGCGTAATTTGCATTCCAATACCGTAAATTTTGTCGATGTCTGTCCCGTGAATACGATAATCACCAGGTAAATTCAAATACAGCGCGTAAGCTCCCAACGGATTATGAATTCCAGCGGGAACAACTTCAGGTAACGGATCACCATTTGCCGCGTGTTCACGGCGAATTGACTCTGGTGGTCGCCAAACGGGATCTTTAACTTTCTTTTGGATGCTAGTTTTACCAAGTGGTGTTTTCCAGTCTTGTCGTCCCACGCCGTGCGCGAATGAATAAACTTTCGCGCCATTTTCAGGGTAATAATACATTCGGTATTCCGCGATATTTAGCGTAATTCCGCTGTGAGGTGAGTCGGGCAAAATACGTTTGTTTGGCAAAGTGACAATTTGATTTTTTTTGATTAACCAGCGATCCAATTCTTGATTAAGACGAATTATTTCAACTTGCCCTAACGAAAATTGCCGTGCCACATCGAGTAACGTTTCATTTTTCTCAGCACGTGTCACCGTAATTTCATTTGGATATTCTGCGACAACACTGTCACCACGTTTTTCTGGTAAATTATAAACTGCCGCAAAACTTGAGTGATTTAATAAAAATAAAACCGAAAAGGCAAAAGAAAGGCGAATCTTCATTACGATAATGGCTCAATAAACAAGGGGATAATTAACAAAGTTAATCTATTTTAGCAATAAAAATAGCTTACGTCTTGATTTTAAGGCGAGAAATGTTGTGAACTTAAAACGAAAGGAATTCAAAGGCACGTTGGCTGATAGCGAACAATGCTGACGATGGAGGGGTTGCCCAATATAAAAAAATGGTTAAAAGTGTCATTAACGCTGACGAAGGCAAATTTTTGTAATTAAACAATTTTAATGCGGTTCCGAATGATTTTTTTATGCGTCGATTCGATAAATCGACGCTATACATTTCGTCCAGCAACAAATGCACAAAAAAACCAAATCCAAGAAAAAATCCGTTTAGCCACGAATAAGTTACATTTTGCTTGAAAGCGTAATCACTGACGCAAACCATCAAAAATGAAAAAAATAGTAACGCCAAAATAGAATGAAAAATACCACGATGCACCGTAAATCGTGCCAGAGAAGCTAAAACTAAATAACGTGTGAGCCAATAAATACAAGCGGCAAGCGCAAATAATTGATACGAAACAACATAATTTTTCAACGCAGATAAAAACGCCGTTGCAGAAAGTAACGCCAAAATATTAAATAACAATCGCACGGGTTTAGAATTTACAGCATCAATGTCGGGCAACATTCCCCCGACAATTCCCAGAAAAATTAACCATGGTGCGTGTGAAAAATCCATCACGTTTAAATTTACGCCTAAAACAGCAACAATACTGCTTCCGCTTGCTGCAACGGAAAGATGAACGTTAAAATTTGCCATTCAAATTTAGTCGGCTGATTTTTGAGTTGTGCTGTAACGCAATACCATCCACATAAAAAATTGCGTTCCGAAAATCAAATTTGCCATTAATAAATGGATCGGTTGTGCGACAGGTGGCATCCCTAATCTATCCAAACTCACGCCAGCCAAAATAGCAGTTACAATCAATCCAAACAATAAAAATCCTACTTTTACGATTGTGTGATTTTTTACTACATTTTGATAAAAATGCCAAACCAACCACGTATTTGTAAATAAAATCAACGACGAAAATGATCGATGCACATAAAAAATTATCGGAAAATCGTCACGCCAAAATTGCCGATCAATGTAAGCGTGTTCGTGTGAAATGAAATCAACCGCTTCGCGTACCTGGGTTCCCATTGCAATTTGTAACAATGACATTCCCATTGCGATAAGAAAAACGGTTTTGAATTTTGCAGGCAAAATACTTAAATCAATTGGCGCAAAATTTTGATGTTGCGAGCGTGTTATCGTGTAAATCAACAGCGCAACAATAATCAACGCGACAACCATGTGAATGGTAATTTTTAGCGGATTTAAATTACTGGCAACAACCGTTGAACCAAGCCAACCTTGAAATCCAACTAATAAAAACGCTGTCACCGCTAAATAAAAAACAGGTTTATCGGTTTTCAAATAAATTCGTGACGACCACGCTGTTAAAAAAATCAAAAATCCAATCGTCACACCAACCAAACGATTTGTGTATTCCGTCCACGTTTTAATTGGATTAAATTGCGTATTTTCATACCCACGGTTTGCATAAATTTCGTGATAATTTGGAGGTAATTGGATTTCAGAAGTTGGTGGAATCCATTGCCCAAAACACGTTGGCCAATCTGGACAGCCCATTCCCGCGCCTGAAGCTCTGACAATTCCGCCCGCTAAAATTACCAAATAAACCGCGCAAATCGTCAACATTCCCAACTTCCGAAAACGCAATG
Source organism: uncultured Pseudomonadota bacterium (assembly GCA_903877065.1). Lineage (GTDB taxonomy): Bacteria > Pseudomonadota > Gammaproteobacteria > Methylococcales > Methylomonadaceae > UBA10906. Next base: position 3,074 of record CAIRCR010000346.1, on the reverse strand, counting down.
CCGCTGCTTCACTCATAAAATCTCCGTCAAAGTCAAAATCTCTTGATTTGATGTGTTCAAACGCAAAACTAAATTTTTAGCATCGATATTCAACACACATTGCACGAAACCATTTTGCACGGACAAAACATTACCAACCGTCACACCGCTTTCGTCAATAATTGCACAATTCGGCGTAATTTCTGGTTCGCTCGAATGTGCTAAAAATAAACGTCGTTTCACTTCGCCTAAATAATGTGTTCGCGCCACAATTTCCTGCCCCGTGTAACAACCTTTCGTAAAACTAATTCCACCTAAAATATCTAAATTTAACCATTGTGGAATAAACTGCTCACTTGTTTCTGGGCAAAGCCACGGCATATTTTCGAGCAAATCAAACGTGGGGAAATTCGTTTCAAAAACTTCAACTTTTGCGCGTAATTTATAACGTTGCAGACGTTCTTGAATCGTTAGCAAAAGCGATTTTGGCAAAATAATCAAAAATTCTTTTTCCGTTTTAAGCAAAACAAACGTCGAAATTACACGACCTTTCGCATTGCAAAATGCACCCACCTTATCTTCATTTACATCACAGGTGACCTGCCCTTGTAAAAAAATTGCTGCCTCGTTGCCTGTTACAGCTAAAACACCTAAATTTGTTAATTCGTTTGTTATCATAAATAGTTCGGTATAAAAAACCTACACTTCTTAAATAGGTATAATAATTTTTTGAATCTGCCATCAAACAAAAAACCCCCGATGCTCACGCAACGAGGGTTTTTATTTTCGAGTAGCGAGTGCTAAACGATTAGATAAATACAGGAATTAATGGAGCATCCACTGTAATCATTTGACGTTTGCCAGCTTCATCGAAGAAGAACAATAAACCAGCGAAACGGCTGTCTGGGTCATAAATCAAATCAGCTAAACGATAAACTTCCCAAGCTGCGTCAGACGCAGTAACTTGAACCGTTCTTGTTTGACCTGGAGCTAATGGGCTGTTATCGCTAACAGTTAAACCATCTTCAGCCAATAAGTCATCTGGATAGCCCGTTGTATCTTCTAACACTGCTGAGTCTAAGAAACGAACAGAAGCCGTGTTGAATTCACCCAAACGAACTGCAGAATCGCCGTTGTTTGTGATTTTCAAGGTCATTTGCATTGCACGACCTGGTACACGGTAAGTTGCATCTTCAACTTTGACAGTAACTGTCTTGGCAGGTAATTCAACTGGTTTCATACCACGTAACAAACCAGCTTGTAATGGTGTTGTAATCGGGTATTTTTCATTTGTAGCACTCATCGATATCGCAACGATAGCAATGGTACCAGCAGTAAACGCCAAACCAATTTTTTTATCAGTAGCAGTAATCAATGTATTTGATTTACCAGATTCAATCGCAATTGAACGTGGAATAAACATTGGTTTACGAACCCAGTAAGCCAACCAAGCTAAACCTAACGCATACCATAAAGCATGCCAGAAATAGGTGTTTTCCAAGTTGTAGGTTTCAAGATTGATTGTTTCGCCTGTTAAAGTAGTTACAGGATTAACGAAGTCTTTCATAGAACCAGTAATGGTTGTCCATTTACCTGGACCGATGATTGGACCACCGCCTTGAACGTTCATCATTGAGTGAACGTGCCAGTCACCTGGACGACGGGCTTTCAACAATACTTTGAATTCGTAAGTTTCGCCCAATTCTAAAGATACTGAACGTGGTACTAATTGACCACCGATCCAAGAACCTTGACGAATAAATACTGGACCAGGAATACCAACGTTTAAGAATGATACTTCTGGTTTGTCAACAGTTTCTGGCCATCCTGCGAAAACGTAGAATTTACCAGTAACCGTCATTGTGTCGTTTACTTTCACTTCTTCTTTTGACCAATTCAAGTCAAACCAGTGAATAGTACGCATACGCATAAATGCTGCTTGCGATTTTTCACCATGAGCGGCAGCGGTTGGCGTATAAAGCATTGCAGCAGAAGAAGCAGCTAACAATGCGACAAAGGACAACTTAGCAACTTTGTCTTTAAATGATTTCATATAATATCCCCTGTGATATGTAATTCTTAGATTAAACGTTTTCGCCACTAACGAAGTCAGTAGAAGCGAACCAGCGACCAAAGAAGTGCCACAAGAAGTAAATAATGATACTTACGAAACCAGAGAAGAACGCAGATACTGGAGCAACGTCTTTACCGAAAGTTCTCAAAGTACCTTTTTCTACCATACGGATATATTCAGGTGTACCAGTTCTTACATAGTTATAACCTTGTAAGTCAGCCAAAGTCATCATCATACCGTTGTATTCAACAGGAACATGCAATGGTGCAATAACTGGCCAGTTACCTGGATAGAACAATAAACCCCATGCCAAACCACCAACTACAGCAGTAACAGTCATACTACCTGACAATAATAAAATACCGTCTAGTACGATAGCACCAGGCATTAAGTTTGAAGGAAAACAGAAGTTAACTGGGAAGTATGTCCAACCCCAGAAGTTTAAGTAACGGTTAACCCATTCACCTAACAATAAGCCTAATACACAAACTACTGCGCCAAATGGCAAACGGTAGCGATACCACAAACATGCTTGAACAGCAGCTGGGAAAGTAATTGACACGATAGGTGCAACAGTTACCCATAAACGTCTATCTTTCCAATCTGTCCAGAAATCCCAATCTCCACCAGTTAACATATAGTGAATGTGATAACCACCTAATACAACGAAAAACAACGTAAACAAAATCATCCAGTCAAATGTGCGTGAAACTTTTACTGCTTCAGCGCGTGACCGTACAGCTGATTGAGATGCGCTCATTAGCTTACCTCCTAAAGGATTTAAATTATTTTTATATACTATCTCGCCTCTTACTGCTCCACCTTAAAATGATAGAGCAGCGGGAGATAGTAATTACATCGGAAAACTCAGATTAAGTTTAAGCTAAGTCTTTTTTCAAAAGTTTTGAAATTGCACCAACTTCAATGTTCACAACACCCAAAACACCTAAAGCAGCCCATCCGAAGAATACGAAGCCGTAGTGTAAAGGAGCAACAAACAATTCTTCCATAAACCAGAAAG
>CAIRCR010000345.1 GCA_903877065.1 uncultured Pseudomonadota bacterium | reverse complement strand
GGGTACGTCGTTTTTTCAAAAATGGATGCCAAACACATTTCTAATATATCTGCACCATTAAAACTGGGGACAATAATATCGACTGTGGGCTGATTCATAACTCGGGGTTTAACCCAAAAAGCTGTTTGTGTTTTTCTTATGCTATCAATGGTCACAGGAATTTGGCGACGTTTCAGCGCATCTTTTACTGCTTTGTAACCCGTATCAACAGAATAATGCTTAACTTCCCCTCCTAAATCACTAGCCGTTGATTCAGCATGACTTCGCCAGTGATAAAGCACCTTGGATATATGATGGATCTGCTGTGTTTTTTCACTGCAACGCAACATCAAATCGAAATCTTGTGAGCCTTCAAAACCCACACGAAAACCACCAACCGATTTCACCAATGATTGACGATAGACCGTCAAATGACAGGTGTACATTCTCGACCAAAGCGAATGCGGCGACCAATCAGGTTTATAATAAGGACTTGATAACACGCCCCATTCATCCACTTTGTCTTCATCAGAATAGAGAATATCGAGTTTATCGTTATGATTAAGCGCCAACGCCACCTCATAAAGTGCATCCGGTGTGAGCAAATCATCATGATCGAGTAATGCTAAAAACTCACCTGTGGCCAGTTCAATACAGTCATTCGTGGTTAGGCAAATATGCCCATTTTTTTTGCGAAGTCGATAAACAATACGTGAATCGTCTAAGGCATAACGCTCGAGTAATTGATGAATTTCTTCTCCATAGCGATTAGACGCATCATCCACTAAACACAATTGCCAATGCCCGTAAGTTTGAGCAATAACCGACTGAATCATTTCTTCAAGAAATCGAGGTTGCACTTGATAAATAGGCACTAAAATACTTATTAGCGGTTTATACGTTAGATTTTCCGCTAAAACGCGTTGACCTTGAAAATAGGCAAATTCGGCTTTTTTGCCTTTGACATGATGAAAGCTCCCATGCGAATCAAACGCACTATCTCGATTAAACGGTTCTAAATACACTCGTTGATGTCGTGCAAACTCGTTATAAATTTGCTGAGGATATGATTGTCGCCCTTCTTTTGAACCGTGATTGATAAAATGCGAAAGTGGATCGAGTAAATGCGCTGTCACAAGCGGAAGCAAATCATTATTTTTTTCTAAATAATAGGCGCGATCAAAATAAGGCGTTGAAGAAAAACCATTTAAACAAAAACCAACACCGCCTTGTTTTAATTGCTGTAAGTAAAAACTTAATGGCTCTTGCGTTGGCAGTAAACGTTGAGTTTCACGCACGTAATCATTATAGAAATAATCACTCGGCTGGACATTTTGTTGATTGAAATGGGTTAAATAATGCAGAAGTGGATGCGCATTAGGGTTGTCGCCTAAATAACGCTGGCGATACCCATCACAATCAAAATAGGGATTAGGATTTGGGATGCTGTCAAAGTAATCACTGGAATAGCGGAAGAAATCAATCAAAACGTGTTGAACATTTATAAATTGTTCTTGATTCTGCGCCTGCTCAGTATGCCATGAGGCACTCAACAAAATATGAGGCGAAACCGTTTGGCTTTGTGGATGCGCAAGAAAATCACTCAAGCACGAAATAGCATCAAAAGGCACCTGACTTGAAGCTGATTCACTAGCTAAATAATCCACATCAAGCAATGGACATTGCTGATCAAATTCGATTACTTTTGACCAAATTAACAATTCTTGAAGCGTCTGCTGCGCCTTTTTATATTTGGATTCATCCGTTTTACTAGATTTACTGCATAACTGACTTAATTGAACATTTAACCACACGCACTCAACCGCTAACCAATCGGGCAGCGATTCGAGCCGTTTTGTTTTATCGAGTACGTTAAGTACCATTAACGGCATGGCCCAATCATGGATATTTTCTGCATGATAAAACGCATTCGGCAGCGCTTGACGCACTAATTGAAAACCATCATCGCCACTTTCTTCAAGTAAACACATCAATGATTCTTCACACAAACGCGGAATCAATTGCATCATAAGCAACCATACATCTTGTTTGTGTTTACGCATACGCATCAATGTAGCGACTGTTTTTGACGGTAAAACGATATTGTCACATTGCTGAACCACGTCTATGCAGTGCTTTAAAAATTCATCTTCAAATTGTTTTGTCCAGCATTTCAAATAAAGGTAAAACGCTTCGTTGTATTGATGCTGTCTAATGAGAATATCGCCCAAACGAACAGGATTAATGTCATTTAAAGCTGGATCTACTTTATTTTTCGTGTCAGACGATATCAACTCAATCATATTTTTCACGCATTCTCCTTGGTTAAATTTTGTAGT
>CAIRCR010000344.1 GCA_903877065.1 uncultured Pseudomonadota bacterium | reverse complement strand
TTTCTTTTTCAATCAATTCAGCTGAAACTTGGTCTTCTGAAACACACGCAGGTTTAGAATCGGCAATATGCATTGCAATGTCTTTACCTAATTCAGCATCATTTACTGCAAGTTCAACGATTACGCCAATTTTTGTACCGTGTAAATAACACGCTACGCCACCATCGGTTTTGTATTTCTCAAAACGACGAATAAGAATATTTTCGCCTAATTTTGAAACCAAACCACGACGAATTTCATCAACAGTAATACCGTCTTCTAAAGGCATTTCAAGTAATTGCTCTACGGTTTCAATGCCGTCATTGTTTAACAATGCGTGAGCAACGCTGTTCACAAAATTGACAAAATCGTCTGCTTTTGCAACGAAATCAGTTTGGCAATTCACGTCAACAATCGCTACGTTTTTGCCGCAATCACTTACTTTTACACCGATAATGCCTTCTGCTGCGATGGTGCTAGATTTTTTATCCGCTTTCGCCAAACCTGCTTTACGCATATTTTCAATGGCTAATTCCATATCGCCTTGTGATTCAACTAAGGCTCTTTTACATTCCATCATGCCTGAGCTGGTGCGTTCGCGTAATTCTTTTACCATTGATGCGCTAATTTCTATACTCATTTTTATCTCTCTAATGACTGATATTTACTGTAAAAACGCCCCCAAAAGGAGGCGTTCTTGTTTTGACTTAAATCGTTGTCCACAAAGGATTTTGAAATAAGATTATTCTGCTGCCACCGCTTCTTCGACAAAATCATCAGCTTTAGCTGAAAAACCTAAAACAGCCGTTCTAGCTTCTAAAACAGCTGCCGCTGCACTTTCGCAATACAATTTAATCGCACGAATTGAATCGTCGTTACCTGGAATAATGTAATCAATGTTGTCAGGTGAATTGTTTGAATCAACAATGCCAACAACTGGAATGCCTAATTTGATTGCTTCACTAATTGCATTTTTTTCATAGCCAACGTCTAAAACAAAAATGACATCTGGAACGCCTTTCATGTCTTTGATACCACCTAAACTACGTTCCAATTTTTCTAACTCGCGTTCCATGCCTAACGCTTCTTTTTTACCAAAACGACTATGCAAAGTGCCATCTGCTTTCATTGCTTCCAGTTCTTTCAAACGAGAAATAGATTTTTTAATGGTTTTAAAGTTAGTCAACATTCCGCCTAACCAGCGGTGGTTAACGTAAGGCATTCCACATAATGCAGCTTGTTCAGCCACAACTTTACGCGCTGCTTTTTTTGTTCCGACAAATAAAACCGAACCTTTATTGGCGGTCATTTGTCCTAAATAATTCATTGCGTCATTAAACAAGGGAAGCGTTTTATCCAAGTTGATGATATGGATTTTGCTACGCGAACCAAATAAATAGTTCGCCATTTTTGGATTCCAATAACGTGTTTGATGTCCAAAATGTACGCCCGCTTCGAGCATTTCACGCATAGTTACTGCTGCCATTTATTTCTCCTAAAATGAATTGGGACTGGCTGTCCCATTGGGTTGCGCCACCGTTTATCCCGTTTAAAAAACCTGTGTAACCTTTAAAGCTAACAACAAGCACCCTTTTAAACGTGACGATAAACG
>CAIRCR010000343.1 GCA_903877065.1 uncultured Pseudomonadota bacterium | reverse complement strand
CGTTATGTTTAGTCATCGTTTATGTCAAACCAAATAGCGATATTTTACAAAATCCCCTCGCTTTTAATCACACCCAGGCAAAATGTCTATTTTTGTTGATGGCATAATGCTTACCGAACAAATTTTTGCTTCAACAGGCATTGGCGGGCATTTTCCAATTGAACAAATTGACCACATCGAAGTTATTCGCGGTTCAAGTTCAATTTTAAATGGAAATTTTGCTGAAATGGGCGTGATTAACATCATTACTAAAAACGCAAAAAAAGCCGAAGGCGTTGCCATCACAACCGATTACGGGCGTTTTCAACGTGGTGAAGCGCGTAAAAATATCAGTGTTTCAGCGGGTAAAATTTTCGACGATTTAGAAATCAGTTTTTCAGGCAAGGCAAACGAATCGCAACGTAGTGATCGTATTTACCACGATGCACACGGAAATAGCTTCGATATGGCAAATAACAGTCAACTCGATTCGCTTTTTGGTAATTTAAATTTCAAATACAAAGCATTTAATCTTCGTTTGCTTTCTGATGAATACAACGTCGAAAGTCGTGATGGTGTTGGCGATTATATGCAAGATAACAGTTTTGATTCGAACAAATTTACGACGCGAGCCGCGAAATTAGATTTTGAACATTCGTTTAATGCTAATTTTAAAATCAATTCCAATTTTGATTTTTCACGGCAAACGCCTTGGGTCAGTAAAACGTATTTTGATGATGGCTCGCCTACAAAACTAGATAGCAACGTTGCTCATGCCGATCATTATAAATTCAATGGCAAAGCAACTTGGATGGCGGATTCAGGGAGTTATTTGGTAATTGGTAACAGCTATCAAATTGACCAAGGTGAATCTGAAATAAAGTCGAATAATGACAATGTTTTAACGCTGACGGATTATTCAGCCTATATCGAAAGTGTTTATAAAACCGAATGGATGGATATTTTATCTGGAGGACGTTTTGATTATTACAACAAGTTTGGAACCAATTTTGCGCCACGCGTTGGACTGACTAAACAGCTTGAAGCGTTTCATTACAAATTGCTTTACACCCATGCTTTTCACGCACCAACGCTTGGCAATTATCAATTGAACTTGAATTACAATCAAAGCAACGCTTTGGGACAACACGTTAAAAATACCATTCCAGAACGCGCCTACACCTATGAAATTGAATTGGGTTATGCGTTTTCAAATAGTTTAGAAGTCGTTGCGAATGTTTTTTATACTCAAATTGATCATATTTTCACGGTCGTTTTTGATGAAAATTGGCAAAGCTATTATTCGAATGCAAAAGTTGAAGCTACCGATGGTATTGAAGCGGCACTAAAATATAAAAATGCAACATTAGGGCAGTTTGATTTGAATTATGCGTTTTATCAGTCTGCCCAAAATATTGGTGGAGGTAGTTCTTATCAAGCAACGGATGCCAATGGCACAGTGATTTACCCGAATATGAATTTAGGTTTTCCAACCCATAAAGCCACGTTGAACCACACGTTTAATTTCACCCCTGATTTTTCGTTCAATCATAATTTAATTTTCTTTAGTGACCGTTTTGGTTACAGCGGTAGCACATTGAAGCATTACAGCCCCAATTTGATTTATAACAGCTATTTTCGTTATCAAAATATGCCGATTAAAGGCGCGGAAGTCGGTTTGGGTTTATACGATGTTTTCAATGCGCGTTATCAATATGTTCAACAATTCAACAGCACGCATCCCGCATTACCAGCAGAAGCGCGTGAATTGATGTTACGTTTATCGTATAAATTTTGATGATGAAAAACCGCCACGTTAATCATCTGCCAAATGGTTGCTAATTGAAGCAATAAGACGGAATCCAGCTTTTTTCAATCATGTAATCTGGCACGCTGTTGAAATCAAATTCTTCGCCGTCTTGAATCATTTTTTTCAGGTCAAACACTTGTGCGACTTCGGGAATATCATTAAAAAACATCGTGTAAAACGGTTTAACCAAGTATTTCGCAACTTTAATGCCTGTGTTGCCAATAAAATTACGTCGTTGTCCAACGTGTGCAATTTCATCAATCGTAATTTCGTCGAGGAGTTCTTTTAAACGGTCGCGCACTTCGGGTTCGTCAGCGAGTAGGTCATCAAATAAACGGTGTAAATGAAAGTAAAAGGTCACGCCCATCAACTCGGTTACAAATGCTGGCGTATCGATTAACAATCCTGGAAATTTCGGAAATTGTTCGTAAACTTTTTCCTTCCAAGGCGATAACGGCACCCATTCAACTTTATCCAAACCAACCGTTTTTAGCATTTCGTCGAATAATCGAACATGACAAAATTCTTCTGCTAAATGAATGCGACTAATTTTATCTTCTAGCGTTTTGCAATCTGCCATGCTGGGCGCAACGTCCCACGCGCCTTTGATTCCAACCCATTCATGCCGCGCAAATTTGTAAATTCCTGTCAACATCAGTGTCATTTTGTCCAATGATTCGGGTTTGTCGTGCATTTCAACATAATTGCGATAAAACGCCTCGGGATTCGCTAACGGCGTGCGTAATTTGACGGGATTGTTTTGAAAGTATTCGAGTTTTGCGCGTTTAATTGCCAAATCACGGTCATTTTCTAATAATTCACCACCGTGTTGTTGAGTAAATTCCCAATAATTGTCGAAATTTTCTTTGCGTTGTTGTGATGTCGAAGGCGAGAAAATAGAACGGTATTTTGCAGATGTCATTGCCGATTACTCCAGATGTTTGAGTTATGAAATTCCGATTTTACAGGATTAACTTCTGCTCGCGGCGGAAATTTAATGACTCCAGCTCAGTTTGTTTCGCAACACTTCAAAAAAATCATGTCCGTTTGGATGCAAAATTCTAATTGGCAAGGTTTCTTTTTTAATCACAATTTTATCGCTAATTAACACATCGGGAATTTCGATGTGATCACACGTCACCAGCGCGTTAATTTGTTTATTTTGGCAAAAGCTAATTTCAATTTCTGCCGAATCATGAATGACAATCGAGCGATTCGACAACGTTTGCGGATTGAGCGGCACTAAAACGAGCGCGGGCAACGAAGGATATAAAATAGGTCCTCCAGCCGATAACGAATAAGCCGTTGAACCCGTTGGCGTGGCGATAATTAAACCGTCTGAGCGTTGTGAATTTAAAAACACACCATCAATTTTGGTAATAATTTCAATCATACTCGGCGTAATCCAACGATGAATTGCCACTTCATTGACAGCGGTTTCTTCGTGAATAACTTGTTCGTTGCGGATAATTTTTGCGCGTAATAAGTAACGTGGTTCTTCGCTGTAATGCCCTTCGAGCATTCGCGCCAATGTTTCAGGCAGTGCAGAAGGTGAAATATCAACAAGAAAACCCAATCTTCCCAAATTCACGCCAATCAACGGGACATCATAAGCAACCATGGCGCGTGCCGCCGCTAAAAATGTACCGTCACCACCCAACGCAATGACCACATCACATTGTTTTCCCAATTCAGACACTGCGCATTTTTCTACTTCAACGTTATGCACAAAACGAGAGCTGTCTTCGGCGACCAGAACACGGTAATTTTGCACGATTAAATAAGCACAAAGGCGCGTGAGCGTATTGGTAATAATCGGATCGCTCGGTTTACCAATAATCCCAATGATATTAAAAGGACGTTGCATTGAAAGTCTCATTTTGTCGAAAGGCTTAAAACTAAAAACGCCAAACTCAGCTTAACCAAGTTTAGCGTCGTTATCAAAAGTGCAGCGAGTGTTTACAAATGCGCGTTGATAAATTCAACTAATTGCGTTTTGCTTAACGCACCGACTTTGGTGGCTTCAACTTCACCATCTTTAAACAGCATTAAAGTTGGAATGCCACGCACACCGTATTTTTGTGGTGTTTGGTCATTTTCGTCGATATTCAATTTAGCAACCACTAATTTACCTGCAAATTCTTCAGCAATCGTATCTAAAAGTGGTGCAATCATTTTGCAAGGTCCACACCATTCAGCCCAGTAATCTAACAAAACTGGTAATTCCGATTCCAAAACTAACTCATTAAAATCACTATCGTTTACATGAACTACAGCGTCACTACTCACTTTTTTCTCCATTGATTAAAAAATATAAAACTCAAAATTAAGGTGGTCAAACTATAAGCGGCGAAGTGAAATTACGTCAATGACTTTTCGACGGTATTCATTTTGCCACTCACATAAAACGGTGTTGCGAATACAATTAAACTCAACAACCAAAGTAACAACTGCTGGTTTGTTAACGTAAATAAAATAGCCTTAGCAAGGCGAACAATGAACGACGGATACGCCATAATAAAATCACGCGCCACCATAAAAGAATACGTTTCACCAATTAGCAATGCCAAACTTAATGCACACAGCCAATAGCTCACTCGCAAAATATACGCTGATTTTGTTGGAGTGTAGCCCAATAACGCCATCAAATTCACGCTTTTTGAGAATGACATTTTTTCAAAAAAATAATTTATTGTCGCCAAAGCAATCAAACTCACCACCATCAATTGCGTCACGCTGGTCGGGAAATCAATATAACGCCCGTCCCACGCCAACATGGCTGTTTTGCACAGCGCGAAAAAAATGACAATCAGCACACAATAATACAAACGATTCGACAATTTCGATACGGTAATTTGTTTCGTTAAAACAGCAATAATGCGTTGCAACATGAAACTCATCAGAAAAACGTTAAAGCTCAAAATAAACAGCGTTTGCAAGCGTTGAAAGTCCGTGTAACTCGTCAACCATAATGTTGTACTTTGCGACACAAATAACGTCGCTAACACCTGCGTAATCACCAAAAAAGCTAATAAGCGAGTTCCATTTAAACGGGTCAGTGTATTTCTGGAAATTGCAATAATGACCAAAAATAAAATCATCGTTGCTGCCAATTGTTTGCACCAATTCGGATTTTCAGAAACTTTTCCTGTTAACGAAAAAACTTGCTGACGTGAACTGTCGTAAAGTCCCCAATTTGCGCCAATTGTGCCTTCAAATGCAGCTTTCCACGGTTGATTAAAGGCTTCGACAATGTTGTAGTCAAAGCCATTTGTGTTAGCCACTTTAATCAAAGCGCGGATAAATTGCGCTTCATTGACAACACTAGGCACAGCCCAACCACGTTGTTTACCTGCACTTGGCCAGCCAGATTCACCAATTAAAATGGGTTTGTTTGGTGCAATCGAATCGGCTTCTCGGCGAACTTCTTTGTAAATTTTTTCAACGTGTGTGGGGGCATCGGCAACTGAAATAGGTTCATCTTCCCAATACGGCAAAATGTGAATAATGATGAAATCCACTTCTTTAATCAGTTCGGGATATTTCATGTACATCGACCAAACGTCCGCGTAAGACACGGGCTGTTTTACGGCACGTTTGACTTGGCGAATGTAGTCAATCAATTCTGAGACGTTTAAATCACCACGCAACAACACTTCATTGCCGACAATCACACGCTTTATCACGTCGGGATTTGCATTTGCAACACGAATCAATTCTGCAATTTCAAGCGCGTTGTCATCAAGTGTTGCACCTAACCACGCGCCTTGCAATATAGTTAAACCGTGTTTTCGTGCTAATTCAGGAATTTGTGGCGTACTGCCGCCTAAACCTGAGTAAGTGCGAATTGAATGCGTAACTTCTCCCATCAATGCCAAATCTTCATCGAGTTGTTTTGTGCTTGGATAACTGCCGATGATGGGGTCTTGTCCTTCTCGAAATGGTGCGTAAGACAAGCTGTTGAGTTTACCTGCGCGAACATCGTCACCGACGTTTTGCGGCAAATTGGTGGCAAAAGTAAAAATACTGTTGAGCAAAATGACTGCAATGAGCCATGAAAAAAGTTTCATTGAATTTATCTAAAAAATAGAAATAAGTGAAAAAAGTGTTGTTTTCAGACCGCAGAATTGAGAGCTTGTATGCGTAATAGTCGAATCGCTTCGCCAATTTTCGCACCTTCCAAACCACGATTTAACGCCGAAGATGTGTCGATATTTGCCGCCACTTTTGCGGTTTGTAAAAAAAATTCAGCCTGTGGGTAATCATTATTTTCAAGCCCAAGTCGTCCACGCGCATCAGCTTCGCAAGCCAAAACAAATTCTTGCACATGGTTTTCGGGTTTAAATGCGCCCAATGTTTGCAATAAATCAATCAGCGTTCCTGCGCGTAATTCACGCACTTTGTGGCAATGCGTGTGATATTGCGTAACGTGCAACGCGAGCGTTTTAAAACTATTCGGCACACGCAAACGATGACACAGTTTTTCGACAATCGGCACACCTTTTAACGCATGATTGTGATGGTGTGGCAAATTATCTTTGGGTGAAACCGCTTTGCCTAAATCGTGAACGAGTGCGGCAAAACGAACTTCTGTGCGTGACGACAACAACGCGGCTTGTTCTAACGTCATTAAACTATGCACACCGCAATCAATTTCAGGATGATAAATTTCAGGTTGTGGCACGCCAAAAAGTGCCTCAATTTCGGGGAAAATTTTCGACAACGCGCCACATTCTTTCAACGTATAAAAAAAGGCGGACGGTTGTTTTTCAGCTAAGGCTTTGACGACTTCTGCCCAAATTCTTTCTGGCACAAGTGCATCAACTTCACCCGCATCAACCATCGAACGCATTAAAATTTGCGTTTCGGGTGCAATTTTAAAGCCCATTGGCGCGTAACGCGCGGCAAAACGGGCTAACCGTAAAACACGCACGGGATCTTCGGCAAATGCAGGTGAAACGTGACGAAACAAACGTTGTTCTAAATCGCGCTGTCCACCGTAAGGATCAATCAATTCGCCTTTTTCAGTCATTGCAATCGCGTTAATGGTCAAATCACGACGCAATAAATCTTCTTCTAAAGTCACGTCGGGCGAGGCATTCACGCTAAAACCTTTGTAACCTTTTGCTGTTTTACGTTCAGTACGCGCCAGCGCATATTCTTCGTTAGTTTTGGGATGTAAAAATACAGGAAAGTCTTTACCAACAGCTCGAAAGCCACGTTGTAGCATTGATTCAGATGTTTCCCCTAAAACCACCCAATCGCGTTCTGTCACGGGGCGATTTAGTAATTTATCGCGGACGGCACCGCCAACAAGATAAGTTTTCATATGGTCTTTATAAGTGCTTGGTGTTAATAACCATTAAAATCAGGCTCTAAGAGCCATTGGTAGCATTTCGCTTTTTGGCTGGTGTGCCACAACTCCGCCAACCGTCGATTTTGACGTGCTGATATTATCGGCGTAACTAGCTAAATGCTGGTGAGATAAATGAGCATATCGCTTGACCATTTCGCCGTCAGACCACCCCCCTAATTCTTGCAGTGCATGAATGGGAGTGCCGTTTTGGACGTGCCAACTCGCCCAAGTGTGGCGTAAATCATGCCATCTAAAATCGGATATGTTGGCTCGTGTGAGCGCATTACGCCAAACCCTAGTATTCGAGTGATTAACAACAAAGCCCTCGCGGGTGAATACCCTTGATTCGTGTTTTCCTATTTGGCGTGACAATACCGCCATTGCATCATCGTTTAGCGGCACGGCAATGGCTTTTTTTGTTTTCAACTGGTCGGCGTTAATCCATGCTTGCCGCTGGTGCAAATCAATTTGCGACCACTCTATTCGGACAGCATTTTGCTCGCGCAATCCAGTGGCTAACGTAAACCGCATTATTTCGGCTAGGTAATCAGGCAATTCATCGAGCAACTTATCAGCCTCAGCGCGGGTGAGCCAACGAACACGATTTTTACTTTCGTGTAGGGGTCTAATGTGCGGGGTTTTATCTATCCACTCCCACTCTTTAAATGCTCGGTTTAAAATGCCGCTGATAACCGATATGGTTCTGTTGACAGTAGCATTTGACACGCCCGTCGCTAACTTCTTCTGTTTAATGCCATCAATAACTGATTTCGTTATCTCGTTTAGTGCCATGCCGTGCAAGTGCGAATGCAACCATCGCAAATTATAGATGTCGCCCTGTAGACTTTTCTTATGTGACTGCTCAGTTATCCAACGAGTTACGGCTTCTTCCCAAGTATGACTTATTTTTTCGCAAAGATTCACTTCCCGCCACGCTTGCGCCTTGAGTTTGTCATGGAGTTCTTGTGCTTGCTTTTTGTCGTTAGTCCGAGCAGATTGGCGTATTCTTCGCCCGTTTGCCGCAATGAAGTCGATGTAGTAACACTCACTTCTGTCGTCTTTTCTTTTGTAGATTGCCATG
>CAIRCR010000342.1 GCA_903877065.1 uncultured Pseudomonadota bacterium | reverse complement strand
TTCTCCTCTTGTAAATAAAGAAGAACCATGCGGTGTTGGTAATGGATCTACTTCCATCGCTAATGGACGCACTTGATCTAACTGGCGACCATCTAAACGAATACGCTTATCCACCATCATATCTCTTACCACTTCCCATTTCAAATCCTCATAATATTTACCTGCTAATTTCTTTTGCAAGTCAGTTATTTCTGTACCTAAGTTTGCAAATGATTCATGGATACTTTTTATTTGAGCAACACCTTCGTCTAACGTCGATTGTGTTCTAAAAACAGCTGCTTTGCTTTGCATATTTTTTTGCATTGCCAAACGAATTTCAGCTGTTTTTGATGTGCCTTTTACATTACGAATTTTTTCAAATCGCGCTAAGGATTCCGTATAAAGAGAAGATTCTAAATTTTCATGTGGTTGATTTGGCGTAATCAATTCAGCGCAACGTAGCGCGGCGGCGCGTCCAAAAACAACTAAATCGAGCAACGAATTTGAACCCAGACGATTCGCGCCGTGAACCGAAACACAAGCCGCCTCACCAATTGCCATCAAGCCTTCAACAACGCAGTCTGGATTTTCTCCGTTTAACGTGACAACTTCGGCGTGATAATTTGTAGGAATTCCGCCCATGTTGTAATGAACGGTTGGCAAAACGGGAATCGGTTGTTTAGTTACATCAACACCCGCAAAAATGCGTGCCGTTTCAGAAATACCAGGCAAGCGTTCATGAAGTAGGGCAGGAGGCAAATGTTCGAGATGTAAAAAAATGTGATCTTTCAACGCACCAACACCACGCCCTGCGTGAATTTCCATTGTCATCGCACGACTAACGACATCACGCGAGGCTAAATCTTTTGCGTTTGGTGCATAACGCTCCATGAATCGTTCGCCTTCTGAATTGGTTAAATAGCCGCCTTCGCCGCGTGCGCCTTCGGTAATTAAACAACCTGCGCCGTAAATTCCCGTTGGATGAAATTGAATAAATTCCATATCTTGCAACGGTAAACCTGCGCGTAAAACCATTGCATTACCGTCGCCCGTTACCGTGTGTGCTGACGTGCAAGAGAAGTAAGTTCGACCATAACCTCCCGTTGCTAAAATCGTGACGTGTGCTTTGAAAATGTGCAATGAACCATCATCTAAACACCACGCAATGACACCACGGCATTTGCCATTTTCCATGATTAAATCAAGAACGATGTATTCAACAAAAAATTCGGCGTTGTGTTTTAACGATTGTTGATAAAGCGTGTGCAAAATGGCGTGACCCGTTTTGTCGGCTGCCGCGCAAGTACGTTGCGCTTGACCTTCGCCGAAATGGGTTGTCATGCCACCGAAAGCGCGTTGGTAAATTTTGCCATCTGCTGTGCGTGAAAAAGGGACACCGTAATGTTCAAGTTCAATGACTGCGGGAATGGCTTCGCGACACATATATTCAATCGCGTCTTGATCGCCTAACCAATCAGAGCCTTTGACGGTATCGTAAAAATGATAACGCCAATCGTCTTCGCCCATATTTCCAAGAGCCGCGCTGATTCCACCTTGTGCGGCAACGGTGTGGCTTCGAGTAGGAAAAACTTTGGTGATACAGGCGGTTTTTAAACCTTTTTCGACGGTGCCAAGCGTAGCGCGTAATCCCGCCCCGCCTGCACCGATAACAATAACATCGTATTCGTGTGTAATCATATCAAGCGAAAGGTGTCGCAAATTGTGAATGGTTAGAAGTCTCAAATTAAAAAGGCGCGAATTTGTCGCGCCTAAATTGTTAAATCATCGTTATGCAAACTTAAAATTGTTTGCAGTTAATCAGCGGTTCGGGGTGTTTCTGCCGAACGCATAAACGAAATGGGTGCATCTTCTTCGTTTTCAAACGTCACCATTTCCCAAGCATCTTTGTCGTCGAGAAGTGTGCGTAACAAAAGATTATTCAAACCGTGTCCCGATTTATGACCTGTAAATTCACCGATTAAACTGTGACCAAGCAAATATAAATCACCAATTGCATCGAGGATTTTATGTTTTACAAATTCGTCAGCGTAACGCAAACCGTCTTCGTTAATCACTTTGTCGTCATCGACAACGATTGCATTATCTAAACTGCCGCCTAACGCTAAATTATTTTCTCGCAAGGTTTCAATATCTTTCATAAAGCCGAATGTACGCGCTCGACTGACTTCGCGTACAAAAGTTGTTGATGAAAAATCCATCGTTGCCGTTTTAACGTGATTTTCAAAAGCAGGATGTTCAAAGTCGATTGTAAATGTCACTTTAAATCCACTGAAAGGTTCAAAAGCCGCCCATTTATCACCGTCTTCAACCCGTATCGATTTTTTAATTCGTAGATATTGTTTAGGGAAATCTTGTTCTTGCACGCCCGCTGATTGTAATAAAAACACAAAAGGCCCTGCACTGCCGTCCATAATGGGGACTTCGGGGGCAGTGACATCAATAATTGCGTTATCAATGCCTAAACCTGCAAACGCTGACAATAAATGCTCAACCGTAGAAATTTTGACATCGCCTGAAACTAAAGTTGTTGAAAGTGTCGTTTCGCCAACATTTTCAGGTTTTGCGGCAATGGTGACGGGCGTTTCCAAATCAACACGACGAAAACAAATGCCCGTATTTGGTTCTGAGGGATGCAACGTTAAATAAACTTGCTCGCCAGTGTGCAGACCCACGCCCGTAGCGCGAATAGTATTTTTTAAAGTGCGTTGTTTAATCATAACGTGAATTGCCCATTAAAAATAAACGCGCCCAATTGAGCGCGTTAGTTTGCGTTGCGTGCAGATGAATAAACCTGCAACCATTTTGAGTTTAATCCGCTTGTCGTCTTAAAAAAGCAGGAATATCTAAGTATTCAATATCGCCGCCTTGTTTGGGTTGTGCGCCAAAACGAGTTTCACGACCTTCCGTGCGAGTTTGTGCTGAATGTTGACGTTTATAAGCAGGTTTGTCTAAACCGTCATAATTCATTTGACCGCCAAGGTGGCGAGCGTTATTGGTATTTTTTTGTGGGACATTTACTTCCATCGGAGGCATTCCCATTCCTGTTGCCACAACAGTAACTTTAATTTCGTCGTCTAAGTCAGGGTTAATTGACATTCCAATTTTCATGTTTGCATCTTCTGATGCAAATGCCGATACGATTTCACCCACTTCGGTAAATTCTGCCATACTCATATCGGTTGCCGAAATGTTTACCAAAATACCGCGTGCGCCTTTTAAGTTAATGTCTTCGAGTAATGGGCAGGCGATCGCTTTTTCCGCCGCTTCACGCGCACGGTGTTCGCCAGTTGCCGAACCTGTTCCCATAATTGCCGCGCCCATACCAGTCATAACCGTGCGAACATCGGCAAAATCGACGTTGATCATGCCAGGGTGAACGATTAACTCTGTAATACCTTGCACGGCATCAAGTAGCACGTCATTTGCGGCTTTGAACGCATCAACAAGAGAAACTTTGTTGCCTAAAACAGGCAATAATTTTTGGTTTGGAATTGTGATCAACGAATCAACATAACGTTCTAATTCAGCGATACCACGTTCTGCAACTTCAAATTTCTTTTTACCTTCAAATGCAAAGGGTTTGGTTACAACGGCAACAGTTAAAATTCCCATGCCACGAGCAATTTCTGCAATGACAGGAATTGCGCCTGTTCCTGTACCGCCACCCATTCCAGCGGTTAAAAATACCATGTCCGCACCTTCTAACACTTCACGAATACGGTTTTTATTTTCTTCAGCGGCTTGACGACCTACTTCTGGATTTGTTCCCGCACCTAAACCTTTTGTTAATTCCACGCCCAATTGAATAATCGTTCCGAAATTCAATTTACGCAACGCTTGAGCATCGGTATTTGCACAAATAAATTCCACGCCTTCAATGTGATTGCCAGCCATGTGGCTCACTGCGTTGTTACCCCCACCACCGATACCGATAACTTTGATTACCGCGCTCTCGCTATAGGTATCAATCAATTCAAATGTGTCTTTCATGTTTAATGCTCCTTAAATTTGTTTATTCAGTAAAAAGTGAGATTGTGTTAAAAAATGTTTATTTAAAAATTGCCTTGAAACCAGCTTTTTATTTTCGATATTAAAGATCCACCGCCGTCATGGTCGGCAGGGCGATGCAAGCCTTGCTGATGATGATCGCGTCCATACATTAACAAACCTACGCCAGTTGAATGAATTGGATTTTTAACCACTTCTGTTAAACCGCTAACATTTTGTGGACTTCCCATTCTAACTGGCATGTGGAAAATTTCTTCTGCCAATTCGATTAAACCCCAAACTTGAGAACTACCACCAGTCAATACGATACCTGCGGCGATTTGTTCTTCATAACCGACGCTCCGTAATTCAGATTGAACTAACACCATCAATTCTTCATAACGTGGTTCGATAATACTGGAAAGGTTTTGTCGCGAAATTTTAAGAAACGGCTTGTTATCATTAATGCTGGGTACTTCAATAACGTCTTCGTCATCTCTCAATAATTTCGTCATAGCGCACGCATAACGCTGTTTAATATCTTCAGCATTTACAGTCGGTGTGCGTAGCGCAATCGCAATATCGTTAGTCACTTGATCGCCAGCAATTGGAATTACGGCGGTATGTTTAATTGCACCTTCAACATAAACGGCAATATCTGTTGTGCCACCACCAATATCAATTAAGCAAACGCCCAATTCTTTTTCGTCTTCGGTCAAAACCGAATAACACGAAGCGAGTTGTTCTAACACAATGTCATCAACGTCTAAATTACAGCGACGGATACATTTAATAATATTTTGCGAAGCACTCACACTGCTGGTAACGATGTGAACTTTCGCTTCTAAACGAATGCCCGACATACCAATTGGTTCTTTAATGCCTTCTTGCGTGTCAATGATAAATTCCTGCGGCAAAATGTGTAACACTTTTTGATCCGCTGAAATAGCCACTGCTCGCGCAGAATCAATGACACGATCGATGTCATATTGTGATACTTCCTTGTCTTTAATTGCCACAACGCCTAATGAATTTCGACTGCGAATGTGGCTACCCGCAATGCCTGCAAAAACCGATTTGATTTGGCAACCTGCCATCAATTCAGCTTCTTCAATTGCGCGTTGTATCGATTGCACTGTGGTTTCCAAATTAACCACAATGCCTTTTTTTAATCCCTTCGACGGCGTTGAACCAAAGCCTATGACTTCGAGATGACCATCTCCCGTCAATTCTCCTACGATAGCGGCAACTTTTGAAGTGCCTATATCGAGTCCGACGATTAAATTACGTTCTGTTTTCTTTGCCATGTTGTACTCTGTATTGCAGCCTGTTTTTATCTATTTGCAGCTTGCGCGGCGGGTAAGTTTTTCCAATCTATTGCTTGTACATCTGGCTTCCAAGACACTGCATAACCATTAGGATAACGTAAATCCACAATTGCCATTGCATTGATTTGTTCATGACCTAATACATTCAATGTTTTCATGAAACGTTGTAATTTTTTTAGCTGATCATTTCGACCTAATAAAATCTCTAATCCAGTGGTTAATTTAATTTTCCAAGCCCAACGATTATTGACGCTAAATTCTGCCATGCTCATTTCATGATCGGCAAGTGCCGTATTGACACCTTTCATAATTTCTAACGATTTTACTTGCTGACCTTCAGGTCCGTACAAAATAGGTAAATCAATAAATGGTTCAATCTCTTTGGGTTGAATAATTTCACCACGATTATTCAATAACGCATCATCCCCCCAACGCACAAACGGACGTTTTTCACGGATTTTAATTTCTAACGCATCAGGCCAAACTCGATTCACCGTAACACTTTCAGCCCAAACTAACTCTTTCAATGTTTCTTGTATTTGCTGCACATTAGCATCAAAAAATCCCACATTTACCAATGGTTCAATCAACGTTTTTATTTCATTTTTACCAATGTACTGAAACGCACCCTCGACTCGAACGTATTTAATTGGTACGACAGCTTCCACAGCATAAACGATGCTCGTGAATAACGCCATAATGACGATGATTTTTAACAAGCGCATCGATTATTTCCACACACTCGTTTCCAGAATTCGCCATACGAGTTCGTTAAAATTCAGGCCAGCTTGCCTTGCTGCCATTGGCACTAAACTGTGGTCTGTCATACCTGGCACGGTATTTACTTCAATCAATTGCGATTGCCCGTTTTTATCGATAAAAACGTCAACTCTTGCCCAACCTGTTATGCCTATAATATCACTCGCTTGTAACGCTAATTCTTGTAATTGTTTTTCACTTTCGGAATTTAAACCGCAAGGGCAATGATATTGCGTGGTTGTCGAATTATATTTTGCTTCGTAATCGTAAAATTCACGCGGTGTTTCTAAACGAATAATTGGCAACGCTTGACCATGTAAAATTCCAACCGTGTATTCATCGCCCGTCACCCACGCTTCAGCGTAAACGTCACAATGACAAGCCCGTGCAATTTCTAACGCGGCAACTAATTCAGCACGATTTTTAGCTTTGCTCATGCCAACGCTTGAACCTTCAAGCGACGGTTTGACGATAATTGGAAAATTTAACGCTTTAATGCAAGCGTCAATATCGTTTTCAGTTTTCAACACAAACCAATTCGGTGTCGGTAAATTCGCGCCACGCCAGCAAAGTTTGGTGCGTAATTTATCCATTGCCAGTGCTGACGCTAAAACGCCACAACCCGTGTAAGGTAAATTCAAAACTTCCAACACACCTTGCAACACGCCATCTTCACCACCACGACCATGAATGATATTAAAAACGCGGTCAATTTTTAAATTGGTTAACGATTCAATCACGTTATTTGTAACATCAACCGCAAGTGCGTTTACGCCTTGTTCAACCAAAGCCGCATGAACTGCCGCGCCACTTTTTAAGGAAACTTCGCGTTCTGCCGAATTGCCTCCCATAAAAACCGCGACACAACCAAAATCTTCAGCGTGTTCAACTTGCTTTACGTTTATTTTTTCACCCACGATGCACACCTCTGTTTGTAAATTTATACCGTGTTTTTGCATAACTTGCGTTTGAACGTAAGCAATCATTTGTTCAATATCTTCAGCCGTTGCACCACCTGCGTTAATAATAAAATTAGCGTGTTTTTCTGAAACTTGTGCGCCACCAATTTTAAAGCCTTTCAATCCTGATACTTCAATCAAACGCGCCGCATAATCGCCCGTTGGATTTTTAAACACTGAGCCACAACTGGGTTGATTGGTAGGTTGTGAATTTGCACGTTTTGCAAGCAATATTTTAATGTTTTGTTGGCTGTCGTTGGTGTCGCCTTTTTGTAGTTTTAACTTAGTCGCTAAAAACCATTCGTCTTTTTTTAAATTAACGTGTCGATAACTCACTTCAAATTCGTTGACAGATTTTGTGAAAACATCGCCGTGACGATTGAGCATTTCAACGTTTTGAACGATTGCCCATGTTTCACCGCCAAATGCACCTGCGTTCATTTTTAACGCACCACCCATTGTACCTGGGATTCCTGCTAAAAATTCCGCGCCGATTAGACCTTGCTCTGCACAAAATTTGGCAACTAACGCACACGGCACACCCGCTTCAACGTAAATCGTTTCGTCGTCAATTCGCTGCATGATTTTTAAACGGTTTTTAGTGTTAATGACCGTGCCACGAATACCACCATCACGCACCAGTAAATTACTGCCTAATCCCATCCAAAATAACGGTTCATTTTCTGGCAAACTTTGGATAAATTGAATTAAATCGGCTTTATTTTCTGGCTGATAAAAACGCTCTGCAACGCCACCAACTCGCCAACTTGTGTAATTTGCAAGCGATTCGTTATAACGCATTTGTCCAGACGGTTGCATGGATAATTAACCCGCCAATGCCTGTGAAAGTAACTGCGGTAATTGCGTTGCAATCTGCCCGACATTTCCTGCTCCCATCGTCAAAATCACATCGTTTTCATGAACGATACTTGCCAATAGTTTTGGTAATTTTTCCCAATGCTCCACAAAAATCGGATCAACTTGACCACGCAAACGAATGGCGCGACAAAGTGAGCGACCGTCTGCCCCCGTAATCACACTTTCACCTGCTGCGTAAATATCCATCAAAATTAACACATTAACACCAGCTAAAACCTGTACAAAATCTTCAAATAAATCACGAGTCCGAGTGTAACGATGCGGTTGGAAAATAATAATTGAACGACGTGATGGATACGCCTGTTTTAAGGCTTCCAATGTCGCGGCAACTTCACGCGGATGATGACCGTAATCATCAACAAATGTAACAATGCCACTGTGAACAGGAAAATCACCTTGAATTTGAAAACGTCGTCCAACACCTTTGAAGGCATTTAAACTGCGTTGAATCGCTGCGTCGTCAACGGCTAATTTCGTTGCAACGGCAATGGCTGCGAGCGCGTTTAACATATTGTGCCAACCTGGCATATTCAACGTGACTTCGAGCGGCGTGTAATCACCACGCCGTAAAACTGTAAAATGGGTGTACATTCCTTTTTGACGGATGTTTATAGCCCGAAAATCCGCATCTTCATGCACACCGTAAGTGACCATCGGTTTTGAAAGCGACGGCAAAATCTCCTTTACACCATTATCGTCCAAACACAAAACCGCCAATCCGTAAAAAGGTAAATGGTGTAAAAATTCAACAAATGTTTCTTTCAAACGTGAATAACTATTTTCATACGTTTCCATGTGGTCATGGTCGATGTTGGTCACAATTGCAATCATCGGTTGTAAATACAAAAACGACGCATCACTTTCGTCCGCTTCGGCAACTAAATAATTTCCTGCACCCAACTGAGCATTGGTTCCCGCGCTGTTTAAACGTCCACCAATCACAAAAGTCGGATCTAAACCGCCTTCAGCCAGCAAGCTCGCGGTTAAACTGGTTGTTGTTGTTTTGCCGTGTGTTCCTGCAACGGCGATTCCAAATCGGAAGCGCATCAATTCAGCGAGCATTTCAGCGCGTGGAATTACGGGAATACGTTGTTCGTAAGCCTCGTCCACTTCAGGATTTTTACGGTCAATCGCGCTCGAAACTACCACCACATCAACTTGCGTAATGTTTTCGCGTTGATGCCCGATGGTGACGTTGATGCCTAAATTTGAGAGGCGTTCAGTGGTCGCACTTTCTTTGATGTCTGAACCTGAAATCGCATAACCTAAATTGAGTAACACTTCAGCGATACCACTCATTCCCGTGCCGCCGATACCAACAAAATGAATGCGCTGCACCGCGCCTAATGGACTGTTTGGAAAATTCATGCTTTCGCCTCCGCGATACAAAATTTCGCAACAGTTTCTGTTGCGTTTAAATAAGCTAATGTTTGAGAAATGGCGCGACGCTGTGGCAAGTTTTCACATAAAATTCCAATCTGTTTTGCCAAAGTTTCTGCGTTCAAATCACTTTGTTTTAATAACAAACCTGCACCTGCATCGGTTAAATATTTTGCGTTTGATGTTTGATGATCATCAATGGCGTTTGGCAAGGGAATGAAAATCGCAGGAATGCCCATTGCGGCAACTTCGCTCACCGTCATCGCGCCTGCACGACAAATAATTAAATCCGCCCACGAATAGACTGCCGCCATGTCATCAATAAATGTACTGACTTCGGCATTTAATTTCAAAATTTCGTAGTTTGTCGAAACTTCAGTTTGCATGGTAGAGCCTGTTTGATGACGAACAGCACATCTCCCCCGTCCCCCTTCAAAGGAGGTAGAAGAAAATAAGGCAATGGCATTGGGGACGATTTCATTTAACGCTTTCGCGCCTTGACTGCCACCAAGAACAAAAAATTTCAGGGTTTTATTACCCCTTTGAAGGGGGGTAGGTGGGATGTGCTGTAAACTATCCCTTAACGGATTTCCCGTGCAAATGGCGTTAAATTTCGGTGCAAAACTATTTGGAAAACCTTGCAAAACTTTTGTAGCGATTTTTGCCAACAATTTATTTGTTGTACCGACCACGCGATTTTGTTCATGAATAATTAACGGAATACCCAAAACTTTCGCCATCAAACCACCAGGCGCGGCAACAAATCCACCCATGCCCAAAACGATATTTGGCTTGCGTTGCTTTAAAATTTTTCGAGCTTCAGTGCAAGATTTCAATAATTTAAAAACCGCTGAAATTTTGCTCAACGCGCCTTTACCGCGCAAACCCGAAACCGAAAGCCAGTCAATTTCAATTCCCGCTTCAGGAATAACGCGACTTTCTAAACCCGCCTTTGTTCCAAGCCATGAAACTTGCCAGCCTTGTTCTTTTAAAAACTGAGCAACGGCAAGCGCAGGAAAAATATGTCCGCCTGTGCCACCTGCCATAATCACAATTCGTTTAGTCATGCCAATAACCTTTTGGTAAATTTGCATTATATTCAACAACTTCGTGATGAATGCGAAACAGCAATGCGACCGCACAACACATAATCATCATACTGCCGCCGCCGTAGCTCATCAGTGGCAAGGTCAAACCTTTTGTTGGCAACAAGCCCATGTTTACACCCATATTGACAAATGCTTGAAAGCCAAACCAAATGCCCACGCCGTAAGCGATAAACGCGGAAAAACGCTCGCCTGCTTTTTCGGCTATAACACCGATGGCAAAGGCTTTCCACACAAAAGCGGTGAATAATCCAATGACAGTTACTACACCGATTAGCCCTAATTCTTCTGCCACCACAGAAAATAAAAAATCGGTATGCGCTTCAGGCAAATAAAATAATTTTTGCAAACCGTTTCCAAGTCCCACGCCCAGCCATTCACCGCGTCCAAATGAAATTAAGGCTTGCACCAACTGAAAACCTGTTTTTAATGGATCTGCCCACGGATCCATAAAACTGGTGACGCGCTGCCAACGATAGGGTGAAAAATAAACAAGCATTCCAGCCATGAAACTAACGCTAGAAAGCAAAACAATAAATTGTAAAAGCTGCGCTCCAGCGAGAAACATCACGCCCATCACGATAATTAAAATAACCACCGCCGAACCAAAATCTGGTTCGAGTAACAACAAAAAGCTAACGACCGCGAAAATCACCAACGGACGCATCAATCCTGTAGACGATTCTTGCACAGTTTTTTGTTGCCGTGTGACGTAGTGCGCCATAAAAATTACGGTGAAAAATTTTACGATTTCAGAAACTTGAATCCTAAATCCTGGGATATTTAACCAGCGCGTACTTCCGTTTACTTTTACGCCTACGCCCGGAAATAAAACAATAACCAATAAAAATATGCTAAACAAAAAGGCTTTGCCGCCGTATTCGCGCCAAAAGTGCATGGGACGATACACGACAAACGTTGCGGCAATCAAGCCTAAAACCATGTGAACAAATTGCCGCTCAGGATAATAAAGCGTGTCGTTATTTATTTTTGCACCCAAATGCAACGATGCCGATGAAACCATCACAAAACCAATCAAGAGCAAACTAAAACTGACCAACAGCAACGTTTGGTCAATATGTAGTTTGAAGCGAAATGGAGTATGTTTATCGTTTGTTTTCACGCTGGCAATGCCTCAATTTCTCGGGCAAATTGGTCGCCGCGATCTTGATAATTTTTGTATTGATCTAAACTCGCGCAGGCTGGCGATAATAAAACAGTATCACTTACTTTTCCGATATGAGCGGCAATGGCAATCACTTCACGCATATCTTGAGCGTGATAAGCGGGAACGATTTCGGGCAATAAATTCAATGCCGCTTCAATTAACGGTGCATCTTTGCCAGTTAAAATAACGGCTTTTGCTTTTTCAAAAATAACGGGGGCAAGTTCATTCATATCCGCACCTTTTCCGTCGCCACCTACGATTAAAATCACTTTTTCGTCGTAACCTTCAAGCGCGGCAATGCA